>CADBPE010000012.1 GCA_902796475.1 uncultured Ruminococcus sp. | reverse complement strand
GTTACATACCCCGAGGGCAGTCAGAAAGAGGATACAACAGAAATATCGGATGAGGATCTTCAGAAGCCGCTTTCACAGCTTATGAATGAAGATCCGGTCCAGCAACCGGAAAAAGGGCCTGACTCTCAGCCGACAGATGCTCCGATATCCGAACCGCCGCAGGAGGTGCCGGTTTCACCGGTGATTTTTCCCGGGGAGGGAATACGTCTGCGCCCGATGGGTGACGGAGTCAGGACTGACGCGCGTCTGCCGGAAAAGACAGCGCCGCTTCCGGAATCTCCGGGACTGATCTATGAGCTTGCCGAGGAATTGTACCGGCGTGAAAAAACGATGTCTGAGCTTGAAGCCTTGTCTCAGCCGCCGTTTCATAAGGTGTTCAGTGATTCAGAAAAAGAAGAGCTTGACCGCCAGGCAGGAGCGAGAACGGACAGGCTGCTTGCAGCTGCATCAGAAGCTGCCGGCAGAGGACTGACATTTGTCCCCGACGGTCTGACAGAACCAAATGAAAAGCCGATCGCGACCTCACAGGCCTTTGTGCTTCAGCTTTTGCTGATGATCCCGGTTGTGAATATAATAGCAGCCTTATTTATGTCCTTCGGAAGAAATACCAATGTCAATCTGAGGGCATTTACCAGGTCATTCCTGATAATGACCGTTATTGCAATGAGCGGACTATTGATTTATTTCGGAATTTTTTTCTTCACTTCTTCCTTCGGAAGAGAAAGACTTGCCGCATTTGCATCTGTGATGATGTGATATCAAACGCATTGCTTCAGAGTTTTCTTCTCGGAGTAATGCGTTTCTGATCGTGTCAGAGTATAAGCAGTTAGTGTGAAATAATAATGGGAGTTTTTGAAAAACAAATACACCAAAAAGCAGGCACCTGCTTATCTCAGCGGAGAAGATATCCAGAACTTAATGAACCCAGACCGCAAGCGCTTGGCGCGGCGGCGGTGGAGGATAAGAGATGGTTGAGTTGTGGGTGCCGTCCGGCGCGCGAAGTGAGTGTTTCCATCGGAGAAGGTACAACGCGAACAAGTTCCGCCGCGACCACGCGGCTAAGCAGAGGACAATGCTCAGGATGGATTTTTGTGAAATGCTTATTCTTTTGTGGCGCGGCTTCGCTTTTTGTACAAGATAAATTAAGTAATTTTTCACTTACTGGAAAAATGAATAGTTTTTTCATAGGAAAATAATAAAATTTCGATAAAACAGTTGCAATTTTGTTCTGTTTTGTGTAAAATGTATATAGTATTAGTTATCGGCGGACTATCAAAAACTATCATTTTATTCAAAAGCGAGGGAAAATAATATGTCTAACAGATTATTTCAGGGTGTAATTCACCAGATGAGAGATACCATCGACAGAACAATCGGTGTTATTGATGAAACATCTGTTGTAATAGCCTGCAGCGAGCTTGGAAAGATCGGCGAGGTAAACGAACATATCACTTCCGAAATGCTTACATCAACTTCTCCTTTTGTACTTAACGGTTATACCTACAAGGCTTTCGGTAATAAACCGAGAAGTGAATATGCAGTGTTCATTGCCGGAAATGATTTTACAGCACAGAAATATGCTTCTATCCTTGCGATCTCGCTCGGCAGCATCAAACAGTATTATGATGAAAAATACGACAGAGGAAATTTCATAAAGAATGTCATTCTTGACAATATTCTTCCCGGAGATATCTATCTGAAATCAAGGGAACTCAAATTCAACTCTGATGTCACACGCGTATGTATGCTCATCAAAATTGCTGCAAAGACAGATATTTCTGCATATGACGTGATCCAGAATCTTTTCCCGGATAAGTCGAAGGATTTTGTCATCAATATCAATGAAACCGATATAGCTCTTGTAAAGGATATAAAGCAGGATATTGACTCAAAGGATCTTGAAAAGCTTGCAAGCTCGATCGTCGATACGCTTTCAGGAGAGTTCTATACGCATTGCGTGATCGGTATCGGAACACCTGTGACCGGTATCAAGGATCTTGCGCGTTCCTTCAAGGAGGCACAGGTTGCGCTTGAGGTTGGGAAGGTATTCGATACAGAGCGTTCGATCGTAAGCTATGACAAGCTCGGCATTGCAAGACTGATCTATCAGCTCCCGACCACTCTTTGCGATATGTTCCTCAAGGAGGTATTCAAAAGAGGTTCGATCGAGTCGCTCGATCAGGAAACATTGTTTACGATCC
>CADBPE010000011.1 GCA_902796475.1 uncultured Ruminococcus sp. | reverse complement strand
TTTGAAAAGTATTTCTGGACGCGGGTAATTACGTTTCCGCTTGTTTATCTATGAACGCGAACAAGGGAGCGCAGGCTCTGCGCCAAGCCTTTGAAAAGGCTTGAGCGAAACTTTGGTGTTTATTCCTTTGTTAGTTTCACGGATTCAGGTGGTTTTTAATCCCTCTTCAATCTATATCCAACAAGACAGCTGCAACATTCGCTAAAAACCGCAAAAAATGCCACCCCACATTTTGCGGGATGGCTGACGTTATAACTCAATAAGCTCTTTCGGCAAAGATGCAAGGTTTATATATCCGTCAGTGGAAACTACCACCATGTCCTCAATGCGCACACCACATTTTCCGGGAACGTAAATGCCGGGTTCAACGGTTATCACCATTCCGCTGCGGAGAATAAAATCGTTAGTATATGAAACACTCGGCGCTTCGTGTATCTCAATTCCAACGCCGTGACCGGTAGAATGTCCGAACATTCCTTCATATCCGGCAGCGTTGATATAAGAACGAGCCTTCATGTCAACGTCACGGCAGCTTACACCGGCACGAACAAAGTCAAGAGCATTCTGCTGAGCCTTGCGAACGGTTTCGTATATCCTGCGGGAAACGCCGTCTACCCTGCCTAAAGCAACGGTCCGGGTCATGTCGCTGTGGTAGCCCTCATAAGTAGCCCCGATGTCAAAAAGCACGAAATCTCCGTACTTTACCTTCGTAAAATCAGGCACGCCGTGAGGCATAGAGGTCTTGCTGCCGGTAAGAACGATAAGGTCAAAAGATACGCTTTCAGCGCCCGATCTCCTCATGCGGAACTCCAGTTCAAGAGCAAGCTCCTTTTCGGTCACGCCCTCTTTTATCAGCTTTATCGTCTGCATGAAGGCGTCCTCGGTTATGCTCTGAGCCCGGCGCATCTTGTCTATCTCGGCGGAGGTCTTTATCACCCTCATCTGACTGATAAGCTTGTCAAGATCACCGGTCTTGACGGCAGACGCTCCTGCGCTGACAAATATTTTTTCCACAATGTCGGCCTCGGCAAGAGTAAAGGCGGACGCCTCCAGCATAATGCGTTTCATACCCTGTCCGGAGATCAGCTCCTTCATAGTGTCGGCAAGACGCTTCATAAGAATGACCTCGCATCCGTCTGCCTGACTGCGGGCGGCTTCCTCATAGCGTGAATCGACAATGAGAAAAGCGCCGCTGCGGGTAACAAAAAGATAGCCAAGGGACGAAACGAAATTCGTATAATATCTGCGGTTCGCTTCCGAGATAATAAGAGCAGCATCGGCACTTTCGGGAAGCAGACCGGCAAGCTCGGTAAGTCTTGGGTTCATAAAAAAACCTCCTTGTCAGAGCATCTCCGCAAAGGCTTCAAGAGCGAGAAAGTAGCTCCTTTTTCCGAAGCCTGCAATACAGCCCCGGCACACTGCGGAAATGACGGACTTATGGCGGAACTCCTCACGGGCATAAATGTTTGACATATGCGTTTCGATAGTGGGTATCTGCACGGCTTCGATAGCGTCCCGCAAAGCATAGCTGTAATGCGTGAGCGCGCCGGCGTTTATCATAATACCGTCAGTACAGCCGTATGCAGAGTGAAGCTTGTCAACAATGTCGCCCTCGTGGTTGGACTGGAACACCTCAAGCTCAAATCCGAGCTTTGCAGCTCTTTCACGGACCTCCCGTTCAATGCTTTCTGCGGTTTCGGTGCCGTAAACATGCCTGTCACGAATGCCCACCATGTTGAGATTAGGACCGAGAATGAAAAGTATCTTTTTCATGGCTCAATCCTCCCTCAAAGTATAAGCAAAGCCGATGCCTCTTTCGGCAAGCTGCTTTTTGCCTGCGGCGAAAAAGCTTTCTCCGGCATTGCTCCAGTGATATTTAAAGACCGCTTCAATGCGGAAGCCGTCAAAGTTCCTGTCCGGATACTTTGACCTGTACTGCTCCGATTCAATGAAGTGGACATAATTGTTTATCTTTGTCTGAAATGCCTTCAGATGCTCGAATTCCTGTATCACCCACTGATATGGGTCGGTTATAAGAAGAACGAGAGTGTTTGTGCTTTCTTCAATGCCGATAGCGTCTATTCTATCCGTTTCCTTTACTGACATTATCCTTCATCCTCACCGTATAGCTTGATTTTTTTTCTTTTTCCTTTTTCCATTTTTCGTCTGAGCCAGATAGACCAGCCGTGTTCCTCCGAACGCGGCAGAAGCAGGATCGATCTCATTCCCGCCATGTTAGCCCCCAGAACATCAGTATATATCTGATCGCCCACCACGAGCACCGACTGCGGCTTTTCTCTGAGCTTGCGCTTTGCCCTTTCAAAGCCGAACGGAAATGGCTTGAGGCTCATTGCCACACAGTCCAGCCCGACGCTGTCGGCAAAGGGCTTTATACGCTTTTTGAAATTATTCGAGCAGATAACGATATGTATACCGCAAGCCTTTGTCCGGTCTATCCATTCCTGAACGCCTTCATAGGGTATCTTGGAATCCGGCGGGGCGAGGGTATTGTCCACATCCAGCAAAATAGCGTCTGTTCCGAGTTTTTTGAGTATCTCCGGAGTTATATCCGTGACCTTTCTCAGTGCGATCGTTGGCATAAACAGGCTCATCTGATCATTCCTTCCCGCATAAACAAAAAAGATATTTCCGCTGCAGAACAGAAGTCTGCCAAAGCAAACATCAGGTGCATATACGGAAATATCCTTAAATTGTGTGTACAATTACAGATTACTTGTACTTGCGCTTACGAGCAGCTTCAGACTTCTTCTTACGCTTTACAGAAGGCTTTTCATAAGCTTCTCTCTTACGAACCTCAGCGATGATACCGCCTCTTGCACACTGCTTCTTAAATCTTCTGAGCGCGCTCTCGAGGGATTCGTTATCCTTGATACGGATTTCAGCCATTTTATTTCCCTCCCATCCGCCCTAAGGCAGGGGTTTGTGTCATTACGATACCGTATAATTATAGCGTATAAGGGGGCTCTTTGTCAACAAGTAAAACTCAATAAAATTAAACATTTTTCTATGGTAAGATTGCATAACGTTTTGTAGTTTTTACCGAAAACCTGAAATTCCCTGCGCTGACACTCTTTTGGGACATCAACTTTTTTGCAGAATTAACAGTAAGATCTTATTATGATACAATAATTATACTCCGTTGATCATTTAGAGATTTTACGATAAAAACACTGGCAAAATTTAGGTAATGTGATAAAATTTAATATTTTAAATATAAAAGATTGACTATAAATGTCAGATATATTATAATATTATACGAGTAAAAATGTATACTTTGTACATTTCGACTAAGAATAATGACACGGAGGAGACTTTGCTATGGCACTCTTGATAAATTGCCCCGGGTGCGGTAATAACATAATCAACAACGGTGAAGATTGTCCTTTCTGCGGTTACAACATTAAGGAAGGAAAATCAAGGGAAGAGATCGAGCAGGAGCGTCTTGCCGAAGAAGAAAGGCTTGCTGAGGAAGCGCGTGCGGCAGAAGCTGCCAGAATAGCTGCCGAGCAGGCAAGGATCGCAGAGGAACAGGCTCGTGCGGCGGAGGCTGCAAGACTTGCGGCAGAGGCCCGCGCAGCAGAACAAGCCAGACTTGCCGCCGAACAGCAGGCAAGAGCCGAAGCCATGCAGAACGCAGCAGCGCGCGTAGGCAACGGAAATATTTTTGCGCAGTTCCAGCAGAAGACCACCGCAAAACCCCAGGTTAATATTTCAGATAAGGTAAGCGATGTAGATAACCTTCCGGATATGCCCGACGGAACTCAGGGCGTTCTTCCGCCGATGACGCTCGACAAGCCCGTATCCGTGGAAACCATAGCAAACACTCCCGCCTTTAAGCTTGACCCTCTCGCTCAGGAAGCCGTCACAAATACTCTCCCTCCGATGCAGCCTGAAAGAGAAGTCACTATGGAAGATATAGCCAACACTCCGGCAGTGCCGCTTTCTCCCATTCAGGGTGATGAAGTTGATAATGCTCTTCCCGAAATGAAGAGCGGCAGCGGCGCTCAGGAATATACAAGCAGCGGCGACCCCATTACTCATTTTGAAAGCAAGCCCGAACCTCAGCAGGCACCCCAGCAGGTTCAGCAGGCAGCGCAGAGACCACAGCCGCCTCAGCAGGCTCAGCAGCAGGTTCAGCCGCAGCAGGCTCCTCAGGCTCCTCAGCAGAGACAGCCAAGACAGCAGAGACAGTGGTCTGCTAACCCCAACGAGTTTGAAGGTCAGGCTCCGCAGCAGCAGGCTCAGCCTCAGCAGGCTCCTCAGGCTCCTCAGCAGAGACAGCCAAGACAGCAGAGACAGTGGTCTGCAAATCCCAACGAATTTGACGGTCAGGCTCAGCAGCAGGCTCCCCAGCAGAGACCTCAGCAGAGACCTCAGCAGCCGCAGCAGGCTCCGCAGCAAGGTCAGCCCAGACAGCAAAGACAGTCCGGACAGCCCAGACAGTGGTCTTCAAATCCCAACGAATTTAACGGTCAGGCTCCGCAGCAGCAGAGACCTCAGCAGCCTCAGCAGCAAAGACCTCAGCAGGGTCAGCAGCGTCCTCCTCAGGGACAGCCCGGACAGCGCCCGCAGAGACCTCAGAGACAGTGGTCGAGCACTCCCGAGGGTCAGCCGCAGCGCAGCGGAAAGATAGAGCTTCAGCCCATTCAGCAGGAGGTAACCGAGTTCACACCGACAGGTGAGCGACTGGAAAACCTTCCCCCGCAGCAGACCTCCGATGATCCCAATTTCGATCAGGATTCCTATGTAAGACAGCTCCACAGACAGATCGAAGCCGACAAGCGCAATGTCAAATCGACTGATATTCAGGATGATATCCTGAAGGGTGCCGACAGTATCCAGGAGCAGACAATGAAGTTTGACGGCAAACAGATAAAGGTAAAGCAGGACGCCAATCTGGTAAGAGCGCCCAAGACGCAAAACAAGAATCTGGTACCGATCATTGTGGTAGTTATTCTGGCACTTGTGCTTATCGGCGTATCAGTATACATATTCTTCTTCAGCGGACTCTTCAAGAAGCAGATAAGCATAAGCTTTGATAAGCCCGTTGCATGGGGCGATACCGTTTATGCTCTCTACTATAAGGATACAAACGATCTCAAGCAGCTCAATGAAAGCGTTCTCAAGGACGAGAAGAAGAAGGACGACTACAAGATGACCTCCAACAGCGTCGGCGAATACTCCATCAAGATCGACGACAAGTATAAGGACGGTTATGTTATCTTCTTTGACAACAAGAACAACGCTTATCCGGAGGATGCACTGCTCAAGATCGCGACCGGTCAGCTTGGCGGCGAGAAGATCGTGAACGGAAAGAAGTACGCTCCTCCGAAGGCAGAAGAGCAGACCTCTCAGACCTCTCAGACATCAAAGGCAACATCTGAGACAAGCAAGTGATAATATCAACATTCGGGAATTCTTCGCCTTTGAGCATTTGCGCATACGGCGGGAGCATGACGGCATAATAAAATAATTTACCGCTCAGACTTAACATCGGTCTGAGCGGTTTTTTGTACGATCAAAGTATGACAGGCTGAAGCTGTGTTTCCTGAAGCGCAAGCTCCATAGCGGGAACAAGCCTTTCGAAATCAGCCACAAGAGAGTTAGGCTTGCGCACAGGGTCATCCTGCGAAAAGGGCACGAAATAAAAATGCCGTGTGTTCAGCAGTCTGCCGATGTTCTGAGCGGAAGCGCCGAGAGCATCGTTTGTTGCAATGCTGAGCAGTACGGGCTTTGACTGTCGCAGATGGGACTTTACCGCCATCGTGACAGGCGTATCTGTGACGGCTGAGGCAAGCTTGGCGGCGGTGTTGCCGGTACACGGCGAAACTACCATAATATCGGTGAGCCTTTTAGGGCCTATCGGTTCGGCGTCCTTTATTGTTGAGATTATCGGACGGCCGCAGATATTCTCTATCCGTCTGCGGATATCCTCAGCCCTGCCGAAGCGGGTATCTGTGGAGAATGCGTTGTATGACATGATCGGAATAAGCTCGTAATTCATAGAAATGAGTTTTTCCATCTGGGCGATAGATTTTTCAAAGGTACAGAAGGACCCGCAAAGGGCATATCCGACCCTGATACTGCTCATAGTTGTTCCTCCCTGATTATATTATAGACTGCATTTTTGATGATGATGCCGGAAGCCGCCGGCGCCGCCTTTCCCGGCAGTGACAGCGCATGGACAGCCTTGACCGACAATCTTTGGGCGCCCTCAAAATCCACGCCGCCGGGCGCAGAGGCAAGGTCTATCACCAGCTCCGGAGATATCCGCGCAAGTGTCTGAGCGTCAAACACGAGATGCGGCACTGTGTTGAAAACAATATCATACCTGCCCTTTATTTCGCAGGTGTCGACGGCGTTCATGCCTGCTGCCCGTATAAATGCCCGGTCACGAAGCTTGCGGGCGCTCACGGTAACATCTGCGCCGATGCCCTTCAGCATATCCGCAAGTATGCGGCCTATCCTTCCATAGCCCGCCACCAGACACGGCGAGGAATTTATAGTTCCGTCAAATTCCCGCATTGCCAGTTCTATTGCACCCTCGGCGGTAGGCACTGCGTTTTCAACCGCAAATTCCTCTCTCATGCTGTAATCATACACATTCTGAAAGCCTGCCGGCAAAAAGCTTTTCATTCCGCAGAAAACAGGCTTATCCTGTGTCAGGCGCTGAATATCCTGAAGCCTTATTTCCTCGCCGGCAAAAGGCGCATTCAGAACAGAGCCGTCCCTTGAGCATGGCAGCGGCAGTATGAAGGCGTCGCTTTTCATAGCCGTTTCTTCAAGACTGCACTGTTCTGTGCCTATATTTCCGCTGTAATTTTCAAATCCGCACATACAAACGCCGAAACCGTCCTCAGCCATTGATCTTCCGCAGTAGATCTGCCGTTTATCTCCCCCGAGTATACCAAAGCATTTTATCCTGAACATAGTTTCCCTCCGGTTTATCTGAAGGCGTGAGCCGAAATTCATCATCTTTCTATTATAATATGTAAAAGCAGGCATTTTGTGAGGACTGCCCCCTGTGCCGGAAATCAATTCTATGCTGCAAGTTATACCGGGGAGAACCCTTTCCTAAAAAACTTGTGTTTTGTGATAAAATCCCTGATATCACGCCGCTTTTGGTGCATACTTTCAGCTTGAATCCAAGGATCTTTCTGTACAAAAAATCCACCCTCTTTCCAAAGAAAGAGAGTGGACAAAACTATACCTTTTTTCTTATCTCTACAAAAAGACGGCCTTTTTTGCTGGCGCCGGTCGTGCCGCAAACCTCGATCTTTCCCTTGCCGCGCATGGATATTTTGTCGCCCGGCTTTATCTCAAAGGACGGATCCTCACGGGGCAGCCAGTTTACGCTCACAAGCCCCTTGCGGATAAATTCGGCGGCTTTTGTCCGTGACAGCCCAAATGCCTCAGCGCTTACCGAGTCCAGACGCATGGAGCTTATGTTAATCGTCGCTGTTTTATATTCCGGCTCGTAAATGCCGGCGGTGTCCGAACGACTTACGTTTACGCTGTATCTGCCGATCTTTTTCAGTTCAAGCTCCACAAATTCAGCAACCGATGAGTGACAGAAAAACTGAGGTCTGCTGCCGTTTGGCAGAATGTCGCCTATCATCTCACGCTTTATGCCCAGTCCCATAAGAGCCCCCAGCACATCACGGTGAGAAATATCCGCGTCCTTCATGGTCGCGCCGGCAGTAAACAGAACAATTGGCGCGCCGTCATCAGCGGCGTATTCATTTGCGCATACACGGCACATTCTGCGCTCGGCATCATCATAACCGCCAGTCAGCTCAATATAGCCGCAGAATTCGTTTACGCTGCTCACCAAAGCCTGCTGCGCCGGATCAAGAAAGACGGAATATACCGTCCTGAACTGCTTTTCGGATATTTTCACAAGATCGTTTATCTTCCTCAGAAGCAGCCTGCCGTCCTTGTCGGACGTGTATTTTTCGGTAAAATCCATATCACCACTCCTGACCGCTGCCGGCGATATCCGAAAGATAAGCAAGCAAAAACCTTCGGGCAAGACTGTCGGGACGTATTTCAGCCTTTGCCTGTTCAAAGGTGAACCATTGAGCCTTGTCAACCTCTTTGGTATTCAGTCCTTCAAGAGAATCGCTGTCGGCAATACAGGTAAAATTGAGCATGAGCGTATTTGAGCGTTCAAAAAACTCGCTCCTGTTGAAGTGTATTTTTACGGCATTGATACCGATCTCCTCGTTAAGCTCACGGGCAACTGCGGATTCGGCGCTTTCGCCCCGGTTCACATAGCCGGCAACAAGAATATTGCTTTCCCTGCCGTACTGCTGTATCAGAAGTATGCGCTTCTTCTGAGGGTCAAGCACGATAATGCTCACCGCCGTTGAATATATCGGAAATCGGAAGCAGCGGCACGTTTTGCAGTAGCTTACCATGCCTTCGCCGTCAAGTTCGCGGCTGACAAGCTCGGTGCCGCATTCGTAGCAATAGTTCATCATATATCACCTCGGTATAACAACGCAAAAGGACACGGCTGCCGCATCAAGGCTGCGCCGTGTCCTGCTTTTTTATCGGACTATGCGCGGATCAGACAATCTGCTCCGTTTCAGACAGGGAAATATCAGACCTCGGCAATGACCTCGACCTCGCAGAGAACATTCTTCGGGAGAGTCTTCACTGCTACGCATGAACGCGCGGGCTTGCTTGTGAAATACTTTCCGTAAACAGCGTTGAAGGCTGCGAAATCGTTCATATCCGCTAAGAAACAGACTGTCTTTACAGCCTTATCTATTGATGTTCCGGCTGCTTCAAGAAGATTTTTAAGGTTCTTCATTACCTGCTCGGTCTGACCCTCGATAGTATCAGCCTCAACGGCGCCCGTTTCAGGATTGATAGCTATCTGACCGGATGTAAAAACAAGTCCGTTTGTCTTGATCGCCTGTGAATAAGGACCTATTGCATCAGGTGCGTTCTTTGTGTAGATTACTTCTGCCATTTGGAATACTTCCTTTCGGTTATTATTTTAAATTATTTCAGCTTACTGTCATGTAGCCGTTCTTTGCAAGCTCATCCTTGATCTTCTGTATATGCTCAAAGTTTCTTGTTTCAAGTGAGAGTCTGAGATAACAGGAGTTTATATCGGTGTTGAGGTCGGCTCTGTCGTGGCTTACCGCAACAACATTTGCGCCCAGTGAAGATATGATCTTTGAAACGGTCTGAAGCTCGCCGGGCTTGTCGGTGAGAGCGATAGTGAACTCTGCAAGTCTGCCGGTCTTCTGCAAGCCTCTGTCGATAACTCTTGAGAGTATGGTAACATCAATATTACCGCCTGAAACAAGGCAGCACACCTTTTTGCCCTTGATCGGGAACTTGTCAAACAGAGCGGCGGCAACGGAAACAGCGCCTGCGCCCTCCGAGATAAGCTTCTGCTTCTCGATAAGAGAGAGGATAGCCGTAGCAAGTTCATCATCGGTCACGGTCATTATCTCGTCCACATACTTGCGGCAAAGATCGAATGTCAGTTCGCCGGGAGTTTTAACGGCGATACCGTCGGCGAAGGTGTTTACCTTATCAAGAGTTTCTATCTTATTGTGAGCCATAGAAAGGTACATTGAGGGTGCGCCCGCAGACTGTACGCCGTATACCTTTACATTGGGATTGAGCGATTTTATGGCAAAGCCCACACCGCTGATAAGTCCGCCGCCGCCGATAGGAACGATCACGGCATCGACGTCCGGAAGCTGCTGAAGTATTTCAAGACCGATAGTGCCCTGACCTGCTATTACCAGTTCGTCATCAAAAGGATGGATGAAGGTAGCGCCTGTCTGCTTTTGCAGTTCGACAGCCTTATCGTGAGCATCGTCATAAGTACCCTCTACCAGACATACCTCTGCGCCATAGCTTTTAGTTGCCTCTACCTTTGAGATAGGAGCGCTGTCGGGCATACAGATGAGAGATTTTATGCCGTACTTCTGGGCAGCTCTTGCCACACCCTGAGCGTGGTTGCCTGCCGAACAGGCGATAACGCCCTTAGCCCTGTCCTCATCGGAAAGCTGAGAGATCTTGTAGTAAGCGCCTCTTGCCTTAAAAGCGCCGGTTACCTGAAGGTTCTCGGTTTTGAGATAGAGGTGACAGTCATCGGAAAGATTAGTGGCGTTGATCATATCAGTGGGTCTGATCACTTCTTTAAGAACATAAGAAGCGTGATAGACCTTATCAAGTGTAAGCATTTCAATATCCCCTTTTTCTTTTAGACTCCAATTTTTTACACTTTGAATACAAATAACGTACTTATATAGAATACCGCTTTTTGAGCAAAAAGTCAATAGCAGTACGAAAGGCGCCGGGGAATGAGTT
>CADBPE010000010.1 GCA_902796475.1 uncultured Ruminococcus sp. | reverse complement strand
TGCGGGCGTTGCCATCACCCCTGCCCCTCTTCCAAAGGAAGAGGGGGATTCTTCTTAGAGGGCTGGCGCCCTCTGACACCCTGAGGCTAGCGCCCTCTGACACCCTGATATCTAAAGCTTGGCGCTGCAAGGCGACAGGAACTCCGTCAAAACGCCCTGCGGGCGTTGCCATCACCCCTGCCCCTCTTCCAAAGGAAGAGGGGGAATTCTTCTAAGAGGTCTGGCGCCCTCTTCCACCCTGATATGATCTGTTGTCTTAGACATATTCAAGAGGGCGTCCCCTTGTGACAGCTTTGAGAAAACAAACCTCTGCCGTAAGGCAGAAGCGGCAAATATATTAAAATTCAGCGGTTTTGGGAAGGGGGTTCGGGGGAGAACCCTTTTTCCGCCGGAAAAGGGTTCCCCCCGAATTACCTGCGCCGCAAAATTGAGAGTAAAATTGATTTCCGTGAAAATGAGATGCTTCTTATTGACTTGATTCTTCTTTCTATGTTATAATTTATTATGCAATAATGTATATTTCTCACATCAGACAGCTTGCGTTTACCGTAATAATATTTTACAAAAGGAGTTATGTGCTATGAAGTTAAGTAATTATGAGCGTTCACAGAAGGTTTTTGAAGCTCTTTGCAAAGAACTTGATTCCCGTGAGTGGAAGTACAAGAAGGACGAGGACAAGCTCAAAGTGAACTTCATCGTGACCGGAGATGATATCCCGATCCCGATCTCCGCTGTTGTTGAGGACAAGCAGCAGATCATTACCTTCCTTTCTCCGCTGTATGATGAGTTTCCGGAGGACAAGAGGACCGAAGGAGCTATTGCTGTAAGCTATGTCAATAACAAGCTCGTTGACGGCTGCTTTGATTACAGCATCGATGACGGCACTATCATGTTCAGACTTACAAACAGCTATCTCGACAGCGATATGGGCGATGAGCTGTTTTCTTACATCGTTGACCTTTCCATTACAATGGTTGATGAATTCAATGATCTTTTCAAAAGGCTTGTTGTCGGCAGCATGACACTGAAGGAATTCATGGATAAATATTGATAAGGAGGATATTACAATGAGTCTGCTCTCTAACCTTACAAGAGCTCAGAAGGTATATAATGACCTCTGCGCTATGCTCGAATCATATAAATGGAAGTTTGAAAAAAACGACAGCGATCTGTCTATAAAGTTTACGGCTACCGGCGAGGATATCCCAATGGACTTCCTTCTCAAGGCTGACGCCGGACGTCAGCTCCTTTCGCTTTACTCGGTGATGCCGTTTACGGCGCCGGAGGGAAAAAAGGACGATATGGCTGTCGCCTGCTGTGTGGCAGGCAACGGTCTGTGGGACGGCAGCTTTGATTTTGACTATGAGTCCGGCAGAGTGACATATCGCATGACGGCTTCGTTTATCGGCAGCGATATCGGCAAGGGACTTTTCCGCTATATGATAGCGATGTCGGGCAAGGTCGTGGATCGCTATAACGACAAGCTGCTGGCAGTGTGCAGCGGCAGCATGAGCCTTGAGGATTTCATAAAGGAAGAAACCAATAATAAGCATTCCTGATTAATTAAATACACGCCGGAACAGGAGCAGCGGCTGCTTTTGTTCCGGTTCTGCTGTTATTTACAGCAAAAGATAAAAGAAAGTACAGGAGGGTAATATGGAAATAAATAAAAATGAATTATTGCAAAAGCTTGCGGATCATGCAAGATCAATGAACGGATTCGGAACTGACAAGCTTATTCCTGAAAAATTTCTTGCGGCGGTTGCTGAACTTCAGATGGACAGGACGCCGTTCCGGTTGGATGAAAGGGAAAAGAACATCATATCATCTGTATTGCGGAGGATAGTTGACGATGACGATCTTAGGGGCTTTGCGGTTAGACTGAGGATCATTTCATCAAAGAATCCTTCCGGTGTCGGCAGTCAGGAGGATATGGAGGCATATCTGGAGGAAGCCGATATGATGTTTGAGGACAAATTGATCGCATTATCAAAGGTGCTTCGAAATATCATTGAAAATCCAAGCAAAAATATAAAGAATTTTTTTATGGCTGATGAAGAAAACGAGGATGTAAGTGAAGAAAAACAGCAGAAAGAGTCCGAAGAAGAAAACGAACAAGAGCCTGATCCGATGGATGAATGGGATTTCGCTGACATTCCGGGATTTGACGATGAGGATCTTGTCGAACTTGATTATGAGCAGAGCGGCAGAAAAAGGGTAGAGGAGTTTACGGAAGAATCCAAGAAGCTGCAGAATACCCTGAGAGAGTTGATAATCGGTCAGGATCATGCTGTAAACGTATTTGCGTCCGGCTATTTCAAGGCGCAGATGCTGAGCATTACCGACAGTGAACGCAGCCGTCCGAAGGCGATATTCCTCTTTGCAGGACCTCCCGGTGTGGGCAAGACTTTTCTTGCTGAAACTGCCGCAAAAACACTTGGACTGCCTTTCAAGCGCTTTGATATGAGCGAATATGCCGACAAGGAATCAACGCTCACATTCAGCGGCAGCGATAAGGTGTATAAAAACGGCAAGGAGGGAACGGTCACATCGTTTGTAAAGAACAATCCGGAGTGCATACTGCTTTTTGATGAGATCGAGAAGGCGCACCTTAACATTATCCATCTGTTTTTGCAGCTGCTTGACGCAGGCAGGCTGAGAGATACTTATAGCGATGAGGAAGTATCGTTTAAAAATGCTATAATTATCTTCACTACCAATGCAGGCAGGAAGCTTTATGAGGATACGGATCAGATCGACTTTTCGGGTGTTACGCGCAAGGTCATTTTAAAGGCTTTGCAGAGTGATATCAACCCGGTCACAAAGGATCCTATGTTCCCGACAGCTATATGTTCAAGATTTGCTACCGGAAATGTTGTAATGTTCAATCACATGACGGCGAGCAGCCTGTGGTATATTGCCCGCCGTGAGCTTCTTCGCCATGCGGGAAATCTGGAGGAACGCTCCGGTATAGAGTTCGATATTGACGAGAATGTCTACACGGCGCTTATGTTCTCCGAGGGCGGTACGGCGGACGCAAGAAATATAAGGAGCAAGGCGGAAAGCTTTTTTGAAGAGCAGCTGTTTGAGCTTTTCCGTCTGGTGGGCTCCGAAAGGGTAAAGGGCAGCGTATCGGGCATCAAGAAAATAAATATCAGAGTTGAACTGCCTGAGAACGATCGTAAGATCCGCAGTCTTTTTGCTGCCGAAAAAAAGCCGGACATATTGCTCTTTGCCTCTGATGAAACAGGTGACGAGTGCAGGGATATAATAAAGAACTGCAGTATCATGGTATGCAGCGATGTGAAAAAGGCGCGCGAGCACTTGGAAAACGGCCCTGATATAGCCGTTATAGACTGGAAATGCGGAATGAAGGGCAGCAGCAATTACCTTAATATCGAGGACGAGGATTCGGCTGCCAGAGATATGATGTGGCTGATAAAGGAGAACTATCCGGATATACCGATATATCTGCTTCAGAGAGAGGATCAGCCGTTCAAGGACGAAGAAATAAGCTCTTTTATTGGCATGGGTGTGCGTGATATCCTTACTCTTGGCGGAGATAAGGAAAGCTTCGTTTCTGCGCTGGATGATATCACCGTGTTTATTCACCGCCAGAAGAGCATGATATCGCTTGCGCAGTCGAACAAGCTGATTTCTTTCGAAACAGCCCAGACTCTTAGCGATGACGGTACAGAGGCAGGCATAAAGCTCTTCGACTTTGAGATGTCGGTCGCTGTTGACGCCGAGGATTCGGGTAATATACTCAGCGGCGTTTCCCGTCCGGATATCAGGTTCGATCAGGTCATAGGCGCAAATGACGCAAAGAAGGAGCTGCGCTATTTTGTCGAATACATGAAGGATCCGAAAAGATTCATTGCTTCGGGTGTGAGCGCGCCAAGGGGCATACTTCTTTACGGCCCTCCGGGTACCGGTAAGACAATGCTTGCAAAAGCTATGGCAGGCGAATGTGACGTTACATATATTGCCGCCGAGGGCAACCAGTTCCTTAAAAAATTTGTAGGAGAGGGCTCCGAAAAGGTGCATCAGCTGTTCAGGATAGCCCGTAAATATGCGCCCTCCATACTGTTTATTGACGAAATAGACGCTATTGCCAGATCGAGAACAGGAGAAGGTCACGGCGAGGATACGCTTACCACCTTCCTTACAGAAATGGACGGCTTCCGCAGTGATCCAAGAAAGCCTGTTTTTGTGCTGGCTGCGACCAATTTTACACCTGAGCCCGGAACTGCAAAAAGTCTTGACCCGGCGCTTATGCGGCGTTTTGACAGGCGCATATATATTGACCTTCCTACCCGTGACGACAGGACAAGCTACCTGAATATGATGGTGAAAAATAAGCCTGCTCTGCATCTTAGCGAGGAGAAGATAAAGAGCATTGCCGTGCGTTCTACCGGAATGAGTCTGGCTCAGCTGCAGTCGGTCATCGAGCTTTCTCTGCGCACTGCTCTGCGTGACGGTAAGCCGGAGGTCTCTGATGAAATATTTGACGAGGCCTTCGAGGTATTCAACAGCGGTGAAGAAGAACACTGGGATGACAGCACCATTGAACGTGTAGCGCGTCACGAGTCGGGACATGCTTTTCTGTGCTGGCTCAGCGGAGAAGTGCCGTCATATCTCACAATAGTAGCCAGGGGAGATCACGGCGGCTATATGCAGCACGATGACAACTCCCAGAAGCACATACTCACTCGTAAAGATCTGCGTGACAAGATAAGGACGTCCCTTGGCGGCAGGGCAGCCGAGATAGTTTATTACGGACCTGAGGACGGCATAAGTTCAGGCGCTTCGGGTGATCTTGCGCAGGCCACAGATATTGCTAAAAGGCTTATATGCAGTTATGGAATGGATGACGGCCTTGGTCTTGCCGTAATATCTCCGTCAGAGATGAACGGAGAGCTTTCGACAGAGGTGCGCCGCGCAGTGAATAAGATACTTTCGGCGGAGATGGCGAAGGCGGTCAAGCTCATCAGTGAGAACCGCAGGGCAATAGATGCGCTTGTGGAGCGGCTTATTACGGATAACCATTTATCCGGCACAGAGATAGACGATCTTCTGAAAGCAAACATGGAGCAGTAAATGCAGCTGCTGTACAAAAAATAAAACAAGCCGGAGAGCAGGCGATAAATTGCTGCTCTTCGGCTTGTTTTTTGCGTTATTCCCTGAATCCGTGAAACTACCAAAGGAATAAACACGGTTTTCGGGGGTGTCGG
>CADBPE010000009.1 GCA_902796475.1 uncultured Ruminococcus sp. | reverse complement strand
TCAAGCGAACAGGAGGAGCTGAGTGACATGCAATACACCAAAGAAGTAGAAGACATGGTCTGTGTTGAGAGCCTCAAGGATAGTCTTGCCCTGAAGGATCTCAGCAGCCATAGCTGCGGAATGTGTCATACCGGAGCAGCCGATGGTCTCTACGAGAGCTTCCTCGATAACGCCGTTCTTTACGTTGAGTGAGAGCTTACATGCGCCCTGCTGAGGAGCACACCAGCCGATACCATGTGTAAAGCCGGAAATATCGCTGATCTGCTTAGCGTGTACCCACTTGCCCTCTTCCGGAATAGGAGCCGGCTCATGCTTTGCGCCCTTTGCGACAGGGCACATCTGTTCAACCTCTTTTGTGTAAATCATTTTAATCTCCTTTCGCTTATCTGAGTTAACAGATTTGATTAAACATCGGGAGCTGCAGATCCGACTTTCATCAGATCTTCAATTCCCCATCATTATTATTATAATATTTTTTCGATAAAATTTCAACATATAAAATAAAATATTATTGCATTATTTACACTTTTTTCGCAGAGCCTGCGCAGATGCGCAATCATTCAATAAGTAATCGGAACCACACTGCCCGCGGCTGTAAAGCAGTAACACCCGCGATGCGTGTCTTTCCTCATGAGTAAACTATCAGCGCGAACACGGGAGCGCAGGCTCTGCGCAAAGTAACCGGAACCACACTGCCCGCGGCTGTGAAGCAGTAACAGCCGCGATGCGTGTCTTTCCTCATGAGTAAACTATCAGCGCGAACATGGGAGCGCAGGCTCTGCGCAAAGTGACCGAAACCACACTTCCGGCGCCGTAAAGGTCTTTCCGTTAAGATAGGAAAGTATACCGCTTTCGGTGGTAAAACGGAAGGTCAGCTTATAAGAGTACAATGCCTGATATTTGAAGCCCAGCTTGCGGTTGACCTCGTTTTTGCCGTATTTGCCGTCGCCTAAAAGCGGGTGACCTATATAAGCCATGTGCGCCCTTATCTGGTGAGTTCTGCCGGTCAGCAGATCGACCTCCAAAAGGCTCAGACCGTCCTTTTCGGCAAGCACACGGTACTTCGTTTTGATGGTCTTTGTGTTCTCTGTCGGTCTGTTTGAAATGTAGACCTTATTTTTATCATCATTTTTCTCAAGATAGGCTGTCAGAAGGTCCTCCTTCTTCCTGAATGTCCCAAGGGCAATGCAGAGATACAGCTTTTCTATCTCCCTGTCCTTTACCTTCTGATTCATTATACGCAGAGTTTCTGCGTTTTTGGCAGCGATAACAATACCGCCGGTGTTTCTGTCAATACGGTTTACCAGAGCCGGAGCAAAGGAGTTTTCCTTCTTTGGATCGTATTCGCCCTTATCATAAAGATAATGCTGCACACGCGCTATAAGCGAATCAAAATGATATGTGTCATCAGGATGAACAAGCAATCCCGGCTTTTTGTTCAGGAGCATTATGTTTTCGTCCTCATAGATCATATCAAGCTTCACGGGCGCCTTCATAAAATCGTACTGGTCAGGAGCTTCTTCAAAAAATTCGTCCTTAATATAAAGCGTGAGTATATCTCCTTTTTGAAGACGGCTGGATATTTCGCAGCGCTTGCCGTTGAGCTTTATATATTTTGTGCGTATGTATTTGTACATAAGTGCCTGCGGCATATTTTTGAAACGCTTCGAGAGAAACTTGTCAAGCCGCTGACCGCTGTCATTTTCGGTTATTTCTATCTGGCGCAAGTTGTCACCCTCTTAAACAAGAATACAGGCACACCCGAAAAGGAATGTGCCTGTTCGTAATGTATTTATTCTTTTGTGGCGGCAGTCAGGACGCCGCGCAGATATGAAGATCAGATCTTCACAGCAACTCCTGCAAGACTTTTGGGAAGCTCGCTCTCATCAGCAGATACGAGGAAAGTGAACTTTGTTTCTGTCTTTGCGGCGAGAATATTGATTTTCTCGATGAACTCTGAGAAAGCTGCAAAGTCCTGTCCGCCGATCTTGAGAGTTGAATCTACAAGAACGTCTGTTACGTCGTAGTTACCTGCGCAAAGGCCGCTGAGGAAACCAAAGAAAGTATCGAAACCACTGATAGAATACTGTTCTGTGTCGATGAGCCTTGCCTTATGAGTAACATCGTATGTGAGCTTTGAGCCTTTTTCGATAACAACAACATTACCGTTAGAAGCCTCTACAGCTTCGTTTGCAAGGTTGATGAGCTTCTTTGTCTTTCCTGTACCTTTTTTGCCAACAATAAGTGTAACCATTATTTTTGCCTCCTTATATTCGCATCAACAAACAGTTGAATACCTATATTAAATTTTACAATAAACAAGGGGTATTGTCAATGTGTTTTTGGACTCTTTGGTCAGATTTATTTTAATCTTGCCTCAAGCAGTTCCTTCTGATCCTCATATCCGGGCTTGCCAAGGAGAGCGAACATATTCTTCTTATAGCTTTCAACGCCGGGCTGGTTAAAGGGATTCAGGCACATTGTGTATCCGCTGACAGCGCAAGCCTTCTCGAAGAAGTAGATAAGATATCCAAGCTCCTTCTCGCTTACCTCGGGAATGTCAAGAACAACATTGGGGACCTTGCCGTCTGTGTGAGCAAGAACAGTACCCTCAAAAGCCTTCTTGTTTACAAAGTCAACAGTCTTTCCGGAGAGGAAGTTAAGACCGTCAACATTTTCGGGATCCGTACCGATCGTAAGCTCATATTTTGGCTTGTCGATCTGAACGACAGTCTCGAAGAGTATCCTTGCGCCGTCCTGGATGTACTGACCCATTGAGTGCAGGTCTGTTGAGAATACGACCGATGCCGGGAAAAGACCCTTGTTGTCCTTGCCCTCGCTCTCGCCGTAAAGCTGCTTCCACCACTCGTTCATCATTGTGAATGCAGGCTCGTAGCTGACAAGAAGCTCTATCTGCTTGCCCTTGCGGTAAAGGATATTTCTGATAGCCGCATACTTGTAGCAATCATTCTTCTGGAGATCGGTGTTCATAAGTTCTTCACGAGCCTGAGCAGCGCCTGCCATAAGAGCGTCGATGTCGCAGCCTGCAACAGCTATGGGCAGCAGACCGACAGCAGTAAGAACAGAGAAGCGTCCGCCGACATCATCCGGAACTACGAATGTTTCATAGCCTTCCTTTGTAGCAAGGCTCTTGAGTGTGCCCTTTGCCTTGTCGGTAGTGCAGTAGATCCTCTCCTTAGCGCCTTCCTTGCCGTATTTGTTTTCAAGAAGCTCTCTGAAAATCCTGAAAGCGATAGCAGGCTCAGTGGTCGTGCCTGACTTTGAGATCATATTTATAGAAACGTTCTTTCCCTCGCAGATCTTGAGCAGCTCGGCAAGAGCTGTTGAACTGATGGAATTGCCCGTGAAGTAGATGTCAGGTGTATCCTTGGGAAGGGCATTGTAGTTAGGGGACTTAAGGAACTCGATAGCAGCCCTTGCGCCGAGATAGGAACCGCCGATACCGATGACAACGAAAACATCAGTGTCCTTCTTGATCTTCTCAGCTGCCTTCTTGATCCTTGCAAATTCATCCTTGTCATACTTGACAGGAAGATCTACCCAGCCTACGAAATCGTTGCCGAGACCCTTCTTGTCGTGAAGAAGCCTGTGAGCAGCCTCGATCTGAGGCGCGATAGAGGTATACTCGTCAGCGCTGACGAATTCCTTGAGATGCTTATCATTGAGAGTAACAGCCATAAAAAAATTCCTCCTTGAAAATATAAAGGTGATATTGTAAAGGTATCCGGAAACCTTTGCAGGCTCCCGTATTTCAAGCCTCCAAAATGATCAGAAGCATTGGATATTAGTTTATCAGAGTGTCTTTGAAAGCTCCTTGAGATATGCCCTGAAAGCATCGCCAAGCTGCGGATTTGCAAGAGCGATCTCAACAGTTGCTTCAAGAATGCCGAGCTTGTCGCCCATGTCATAGCGCTTTCCGGTAAAGTCCACGCCGGTCATGCCGACTGTACGGGCAAGGGTCTTCATGGCGTCGGTAAGCTGTATCTCTCCGCCTGCGCCGGGAGCCGTGTTGTCAAGGATATCAAATATATCAGGAGTAAGGACGCATCTGCCGAGGATAGAATAAAGTGAAAGCACCTCAGCGGGCGTCTTCGGCTTTTCGACCATATCGGTAACGCTGTATTCGTTGCCGCCGAGAGCATCGACCTTCAGTGAGCTGTACTTTGAAATAGCCTGTTCGGATACCGCCTTGATACCGACAACAGCCTTGCCGTACTTCTCGTATGCTCTTATGAGCTGACCGCAGGCAGGATCCTCACCGATGATAACGTCGTCGCCGTAGAGAACCGCAAACGGCTCATTGCCGACAAACGATCTTGCGCAGTTGACCGCATGACCGAGACCCTTAGTTTCCTTCTGTCTTACAAAGTAGATATTGGCGAGCTTGGAGATAGAAACCACCTGATCATAAACGTCCTTCTTGCCTGAAGCAAGGAGCCTTTCCTCAAGCTCCGGGCTGCGGTCAAAGTGATCCTCGATAACACCCTTGCCGCGGTTCGTAATGATAAGGATGTCTGTGATGCCGGAATTGACAGCCTCCTCAACAATATACTGGATGGCGGGCTTATCAACGATGGTAAGCATTTCCTTGGGCATCGACTTTGTTGCCGGAAGTACCCTTGTACCAAGACCTGCTGCAGGAATGACGGCTTTTCTTACTTTCATGTCTGACTCCTCCGTTTTCTATATTTTTATTTTATGAATACTGATGCGAAATAAAGTATCACATAACATACAAGACACATCCATGCAATTGCGGTGTTTACTCCGCCGGCTTCGGACAAAGCCTTTTGGTGGTTCTCTTCTCCGGGGTTCAGCGGCACAGCCTTGATAGACTTTACCTTTTTGACGCAATGCCGGTAGTAGCTTTTGTTGGCTCTAAAGCCGCACAATACTCTGACAACAAAGAAAAGCGCCAGCAGGAAATACGGAGCAAACATTACAGCCGCTTCCCAGAATGATTTATGGTTGAATGCCCATGACAGATAATCGAAGAAATTTACATAATATGAATTGCCGAAATACTGGTTCGCTTCTCTGATAAGCGGAGCGGAATAAGTGTTTGAGAGCACAAGTGAAGCGACCTCTACAATAATATAGATAAGAGAGATTATTGCGCCCTTAACATACATTTTTCTGTAAAGGTACCATGCGCCTGTAAAAAGAAAAGCGCAAAAGCTGAACTTATTTTTACTCTGAGTCTTCATACGGTAAAAAACCGGAAGATAATAAGAGGTATTCGTCTTTACATACTTGGACAGCTCGGCGCCTGTAACTCCCTCAAAATCCTCATCCTTTGGCACGCCGCCCATAGGATCAAGAAACACTGAAAGCGGCACTCCGCCAGGCGGGAACGGCATTTCTGTTTTTTTATCATCTGTGCCGCTGCCCGGAACGCCGTCTCTTACAGTACCGCTGACGCTTTCGGTCTTTCCGTCGCCCGAGCCGTCGGTATCGCTGTCACTATTCTGCTCCATGCTGTCGGAAATAAAACCGCCGCATATCTTGCACACAATAGTACCATCGGGATTCACCGAATTGCAGTGAGGGCATCTTATAAGCTTGACGCCTGATTCTTTTGCTTTTTTCTCTTCCTCAGCTTCCTGCCAGCTTTTTCCGCTTTTGTGAAGCTCGGCAAAGATACACTTATTATTTTTCTTGTAGCACTCCCTATGGTATGGAGCGCCGCATTTAGGACAAACTACGATATCATCCTCTTCCCGGAATTCCTCCGAGCATACAGGGCAGGATCTTCCCTTATAATCCATATCTCAGCCTCCTTTAGAATATGGCTTATTGTTATTATACTATATATTTCCATAGTTAGCAAGGATTTATGATATTCATTTTGACATTTTGTTTGTTATGTGCAAAGAATCTGTCATTTTGCGCAAAAAATCTTATATTTGCAATAGAGTTTATATGATAAAATATTTAACGCCATTGTGAATATTGACTTATACCCCCACTGTCAACGGTACGGGATATAAAACGGGCAAAAAGATCAGGCAAGCCGCTCCTGCAGAAAAATTATACATCAAAACACTTGACAAACACATGATTACAATGTAAAATATTAAAGTGCTCTGATAAAAATACGTCTTCGTAGCTCAGCAGGATAGAGCGTTCGCCTCCTAAGCGAAAGGTCGTGGGTTCGAATCCCGCCGAGGACGGAAAAGCCCCTCGTTTAATGCCGAGGGGCTTATTTTATGCTATCGGTCAGAAATAGCCTGACATTTTCGTACAATAATTAAAGGGAACCTCTGTATATTTTAACAGGGTTCCCTTTTTTGTTACTTTGAGCGTTCAGGCTCAGGTATAACCTTCTTATAGCTTACAAATGTTATGAACGAGCCGGCTATATAACCTATCGTTATAACGAATACAAGAACGCTGTCGATGAAATATCTCGGATCGTCAAGATTATACAGCTCTCCTGAGAATATCATCGGCATAACAGATATGACGAGCAAAACTATGCCCGAAATAAAGCCAAATTTTACACGCTTGGGCTTGGGGTTCTTATCCTTCCAGACCTTATATCCGATAACGCCTATGGCAAGATGTATGCCTGCAAAGATGGCGTTGATCGTCAGTATCGTGATATAGATTATCGCATAATCGCGGTAATGTATAGACCAGGCTGACGGGATAAGCTCTATCACCGAAAGTATAGCCCGAAGCATGAGCACAAAGCCGGACGCAAGCATCAGCCGCCGTCCTATACGGTAAGTGCGGTTTATCTTCAGATTTTTGAAATCTCTGCGGGCGTAGTTTTCAAGAGCAAAACGCAGCAGAATAAACGTGGGTATCGCTACATACAGAAACAGCCTCAGAACTATGTAATTGTTTATATCGGAATTCAGATCACGAATGACCTGAGAGTTCCAGGGCTGGAACATTTCCTTCAGCAGCTGGCAGTCAAAGATACTCTCGCCTGCCGCTTCGTTGTATGCAAGCATCGGAGCGCTTATCGGTTTGCCGCCGATATATGAGGTCGGCAGCATAAAGCCAAGCACAGCTATAACTCCCGAAATACACGCAAGGGTAACAGTTCTGTATCGGTTAAATGGTATGCACATAGAAAAGACTACAACAAAGCCTGCAATAGTCGTAAGCACAGTCATCATAGTGCCCACATTTTCATCAGTAACAAAAGGCGCATAACCAAGGAATTTCGGCGCCGCATTCAGGGTTATCGGCAGCACGATGGCGCACGCCGTCAATATTCCCGCAGAAATGGACTGCGTAACGATATTCTTCATAAAGGAGCCCTTTACAGGCGTTCTTCTCGGTTCAAGCGAAATAAGAAAACCTCCGGTGCCTATGACGGCGGCCTCAAGCATATACATATTCTCGATGGAGAACCAGAACTGACCCTTTGCAAACGGTATGAGCGCAAAGGCAAATATAAAAACAGCGATAGACTTCATCAGATACAGAACGGTGGTTTTCTGAGTGTTGCCGATAACACGTCTGCCCTCGCCCACTACCTCTTTCAGATGGCTGAAATCGTTATCGAGAAGCACAACGTCTGAGCAGGACTTTGCAGCTTCGGTCGCCTTTGCAAAGGTGATGGACGAATCAGAGCGGCGAAGAGCAAGTATATCATTTACGCCGTCGCCTGTCATTGCCACCTTGTGTCCTTTTGACTGGAGAGCCTGTACAAGCGCCTCCTTCTGCTCAGGAGAAACACGCGCAAAAACAGTATATTCCTCGGCTATTTCAGGGATCTTCTCAAGCGGGACATCAGCAAGAGAAATGTACTTGTCTGCGTTCACTATGCCGCATTTTTGAGCAATAATGCTTACCGTGAGCGGACTGTCGCCCGAAATGACCTTGACTGTAACGTGGTTCTCACGGAAAAATTTCAGAGTGTCCGCCGCCGTGTCACGGATATGATCTTCAATTGCTATCAGCGCAATAAGCTCTTTGTCTAAAGTAACGGCAATAACACGGTTGCCCATAGTGGCTCGCTCCGTAACATAAGAGAGCCGTTCGTCGTCCTCCGGAACAAGGTAATCCGGCGCGCCCATAAGAAGCTTTTTGCCGTCATTGTACACTATGCCGGAATATTTGGTTTCACTCGAAAACGGTATGAACTCCTTGATCTCAGCCTTTTCTTCCGCGCCGAAGTATTTGAATACTGCCTCTGACGTTGCATTTTTATCATCGGTAGCGCACATCAGCGCGCGAATATGTCTGTTTACTTCTTCAAGGGGAATGAACGCTTTTACGTCACTTACAGACATAGTGCCGTCCGTAAGCGTACCTGTTTTATCAAGGCATATAACGTCTACACGAGAAAGATTTTCAAGGGAATACAGCTCCTGCACAAGGGTCTGCTTTTTAGTGAGCTGGGCGATCGAAACAAGGAGCGCAACTGCTGTGGTGAGCACAAGTCCCGTAGGAATGATGCCGACGCCGAACATACCGTCCGTAAGAATGATAAGCGACCACGATACTGGATCATCAAGAGAGAATGTCATTCCGCACCAGAGAGCCGCATCAGCGCCATGTACGGATATTTTGAAGATCATGGTGCCTGTTACCACTGCCACAACTATAAGAAGACAAACCGTAAGGAATTTTATTATCTTTATGATAGAGGTCATCAGCTCGGATTTATGTCTGGAGCTGCTTTTGACCTTGCGGGTAAGCTCTGCCGCATAAGTTTCGTCACCGATCTTATCGGCGCGGCATTTTGCGGAACCGACAATTACCGATGAACCTGACAGTATGGTGTCGCCCACCTGCTTTTTTACATAGTCGGATTCGCCCGTGAGCATGGATTCATCCACCTCAGCCTCACCCGAAAGAACAATGAGATCGGCTGTTGCCTGCTCGCCGGCTGACACCGCTACAATGTCGTCAAGCACCACCTGAGATGCGTCCACTATTTCCATCTTGCCGCCGCGTATGACCTTATTCTTGGTGCTGGTGACTATGCGCAGCCGCTTGATGACCTTCAGGCTCTTTATCTCCTGAAAAGAGCCCATTGCCACATTCATGACAGCAGGGATCAGAAAGACGAATTTTGAAAATCCAAAATATTGATCCACAACATCAGAACGCCCGATAGATGTCAGATATACCATAAAAATAATAAAAACGGCCGCTATTGAAAAAAGTACGGTATTAAAGAATGTAAACAAATTAGTGGCTATTATTTTTGCCGTACTTTTTTCATTCGGATCTGTCGCTATATTCAGATAGCCCTTGCTGATCCGTTCCTGTACCTCTTCTGATGTCAGCCCAACCTCCGGATCAGCCGAAATGCGCTCTATCGGCTGGCGGTAGGTCGTCTTCATTTTCATAAGCATCCCTTCTTTGCATATTATACTATTCTATTTTAAGCAAATGTATTCTTTTTTCAGAAATATGTGTTATGGGCACTCTATCTGATAATAATATATTATCATATTTAACAAAAATTTGCAATAATAAATATTTATTGGCTCCGACCTTTTGGCTTTTTTGTGAATAAACATTTATAATTATGCATAGACTATTTCCAAGGCGGTGACTGTTTATGAAAACAAAATGGAAGACCCTTGTCTTTTCTCTGATACTCACCTTCATTTTTGCGGCAGGCGGCGGCATAGTTACCTATATCGGCATGCCGGGGTATGACTCAGCGGCTCATCCGGCGCTCACTCCACCGTCATGGCTGTTTCCTGTTGTGTGGAGTATACTTTTCCTGCTTATGGCATACGGTGCGGCTGTCGTATATGATGCCCACAGCCATCTCACTCCAAAGGCAACCATCGTTTACCTGCTGCAGCTCACGCTCAATTTCTGGTGGTGTGTGCTGTTTTTCGGCTTCGGACTGTATCTGATATCGTTTGTATGGCTGCTTCTGCTCTGGGGAGCCGTACTTGCGATGATAATACTGTTTTACCGTGTCGATAAGCTTGCGGGACTGCTTCAGATAACCTATCTTGTATGGCTGAGCTTCGCGGCATATCTTAATCTGGGAGTTTATCTGCTTAACAGATAAGGTCATTTTTCACATCATAAACGCTGACCGGCAATCTCCGGACGGCGTTTTTTGTTTATTTGAGCCAATTCACAGGAATCGATTTTATCCTCAAAGCTTCCTGTTATAAAAAAGCTTGTGTTTTGTAATGAAAGCATCAAGAAATGTAATTTGGCAAAACGCTTAAATATTTTTAATCATCATAGTATGATTTTGTTGACTATCCAGTGATAAAGTAGTAGAATACTAATAGTTATTTTCATAAATACTCATTATACTGAGCCGGACTGCAACGCGGTGACTGTAAGGTGTACAGCTTTACATCTTGTGCGGTGTAAAGTCAATTGCTTTACACAGTTTTTCTTGGCGCTGAGTTTATATCAGGCGGCTCTTGGAGGTGATTTTTATATCTGTTCCCCACACTATATCGTAATTTGGAGTGATAAAATTGGAAAAGCTATTCAAACTAAAGCAAAACGGCACCACGATAAGGCGTGAGCTTGTCGGCGGACTCACCACATTTCTTGCGATGGCGTACATACTCGCTGTAAATCCCACCATTCTTTCGGCTGCCGGAATGCCTTCTCAGGCTATATTTGCGGCAACGGCAGTATCAGCGGCATTTGCAACTATGATAATGGCATTCTTTGCAAACTATCCTGTTGTTCTCGCCTCCGGCATGGGACTTAACGCATATTTTGCCTATTCCGTTGTTCCGCAGCTTGCTGAACAGGGAGTTACCGATCCATGGAAGGTCGCTCTAACAGCTATTCTTGCAGAGGGCGTTATCTTCGTTCTGCTGTCTTTCGTAAAATTCAGGGAAACACTCGTAAACAAGGTCCCGACCAACCTCAAGCTGGGCATATCTGCCGGTATCGGACTGTTTATCGTATTCGTTGGTCTGCACGGCGCAAATATCGTTGTCGATGATCCGACCAACCTTACAGCTCTGGGAAGCATAAGCAATCCGCAGGTGGTTCTCTCCCTTATCGGAGTGCTTACGATCGCAGTGCTATGGCACTACAAGATCAAGGGCGCTATCCTCATCGGCATAACGCTCACATGGGTATTGGGAATGGTCGCAGAGCTTACCGGTTGGTATAATGTGGACATTGCCAACGGCGTATATTCCGTTATCCCGGATTTTAGCGGATACTCTCCGTTTGCGCCGCTTCAGTCTATGTTCTCGGAAACCTTCTGCCAGTTTGATTTTACATATATAACGATCAATCCGATGAACTTTATCGTTGTTGTATTTTCATTCCTTTTTATAGACCTGTTCGACACCGTAGGAACACTTATAGGTGTTGCTCAGGAATGCAACATGCTCAACGAAAAAGGCGAGCTGCCCCGTGTAGGACGCGCTCTTATGGCTGATGCAGTGGGAACCATTGCCGGCGCCGCCTTGGGTACCTCGACTGTCACATCTTATGTTGAATCTACCACCGGAGTTGCTGCCGGCGGCAGAACCGGTCTGACAGCTCTTACCTCTGCGCTGCTTTTCCTGCTTTCGCTTACTCTCTACCCCATTTTCCTGGCTATCCCATCGTTTGCAACAGCTCCTGCACTCGTGTTCGTTGGTATGATCATGACAAAGAACATCACAAAGATGAAATTTGACGGTGACATTGCAGACAGTGTCGGCGGCTTTTTATCTATCGTGATGATGCCGTTTGCAAATTCCATATCAACAGGCATAATGTTCGGCATCATTTCATGGGTATTCCTCAAGGTCGTTACAGGCAAGATCAAGGAAATCCATCCGATAATGTGGGTAGCCTTCGTACTGTTTGGCGTAAGGATCGTAACGATGATCCTCGGACTCGCATAACAGCGTCCTGAAAAAATATACATAAGAAAAGACACGGCCGGAAAATTGATCCGCCGTGTCTTATTTATTATTCATCAAGCGCTGCGATAAGCTTGCCGAGTGCATCAAGCTCATCTCTGGTCATAGAAATGCCCTTGCCCATTTTTTCGTGACCGGGTGCCCAATCTCTGACGTCGTATTTGGGCGCGGCGCCGTTCCATGAAACAAGATTCAGCTCTCTCTTCCAGCCGGATTTACCTTCTGAGATAACTCCCAGTTCCTTTACGATCTCAAACTTGAATTCTGCCATTGTATTTCACCTCCATCGTATTTTTGCCTTTTTGTAGTATATCACCATTTTTAATATACGTCAACAAAAAGCGCCGGGCTTTATGGAAATCAATTTTACGCTGCAAGTTACCTGGGGGAAACCCTTTGTTAGGAACAAAGGGTTTCCCCCAGACCCCTTTCCTAAAAAACTTGTGTTTTATGATCAGACACACAGACATTAGCGGACAATCAGATTTCGCTGCAAGCTGCACTGGGAGCAAACATTTTACAGTGCAAAATTTTTTCTTTATTTAAAAAATAAGTATTGACAAATGCCATTTTCAGGTATAAAATTAAGCCATATTTTTTCGGAAGGAGTTTTCGGTTTGAAAAGATCATACGCACGATTTTTTGAATACTTTACAAGCTTTTCATACTATTTCTGGTATGGAAAAATCATTCGTGCTGCGTTGATCTCCGGAAACCCGCCGACAGCCGTATAGCTGCAGGAAAGTATACTCCTCTTCTATATCGACATAAAAGGGTACATTAACGGGATCCGCAGAGGGTCTCGTTTTTTTGTATCCTTTTTTTGAATGCTGCTGCGGTACGGCCGACTGCTGACAGCGTTCACTACAAATAATAACCGGAGGAAAACATTATGATAATCGTAATAAAGCAGAATGCGTCAAAAGAACAGCTTACCCTTTTAAAAGCAAGTCTTGAGGAAAAATATAACGTCAGGGTCAACACCTGGGTCGGCGTGGAATCTACTGTGCTCGGACTTATCGGTGACACGACACACATTGACGAGGACTGGGTAAATGCTCAGGAAATAGTCGAAAAATTAAGGCGTGTACAGGAGCCATACAAAAAAGCAAACAGGAAATTTCACCCTGACAATACGGTCATTGAACTGCCTTCCGGTCAGAAAATAGGCGACGGCGGGCTGTGCATTATGGCGGGTCCATGCTCTGTTGAAAGTGAAGATCAGATAAACTACGTTGCGCAGCGCGTAAAAGCTGCCGGTGCCTCCTTCCTCAGAGGCGGAGCTTTTAAGCCGCGCACCTCGCCTTACTCTTTCCAGGGACTAAAAGCCGAAGGGCTTGATCTGCTGAAGGGCGCAAGAAAAGTGACCGGACTGCCTATAGTTACCGAGATAATGCGGGCTGCGCATATTGATATGTTTGAAAGTGTGGATATAATTCAGGTAGGCGCCCGCAATATGCAGAATTTTGAGCTTTTGAAGGAGCTTGGTAGGATCGACAAGCCTATTCTTCTGAAAAGAGGTCTTGCAAACACCATCGAAGAATGGCTTATGAGCGCAGAGTACATAATGGCGGGCGGCAATGAGAAGGTCATACTCTGCGAAAGAGGCATACGCACATACGAAACCGCCACACGAAATACGCTTGATCTTTCGGCTGTGCCGGTAGTAAAAAAGCTTTCGCATCTGCCTGTTATAGTAGATCCGAGCCACGCTACAGGAAAAGCATCACTGGTTGAGCAGATGTCTATGGCTGCCGTAGCAGCCGGCGCTGACGGGCTTATGATCGAGGTACATAACGACCCGAAGCATGCTCTCTCCGACGGCGCTCAGTCTCTCACACCGGATCAGTTTGATATTGTAGCACAAAAGGTCCTTGCGCTGAAAAAAGCTTACGACGATATTATGGGCGGCAAGCTGCCGCTCCCATGTTCGCGGCGTTAGTTATCTCCTTCTGTTAGAAACGCATCGCGGTTCTTACTGCCTTCCAACCGCGAGCAGGGGTGCGCCGGATATTTCTTCAAGCTGATGAATGATCTCGCTGAAATATCTGGGAGGGACTTCTTCAAGGGAAAGCGCTTTTTGAGCGTCATCCTCGTCATAGACATAGCTGCCGTGCGCCACTGTGCCGGGCTTATAAAAGCGCACGTTTTCAAGAGTGACCTCTTCATTGTCAACGGCAATATAACAGCCGCTGAAATGAAGTTCGGCAACTGTGCCAAGAATGATCGTACCGCCGTCCTTACTTCTGAGCTTTCCTGTGACGTCCTCACGATAGAAAACATAGAATATGCCTCCATCCTGCGCTGAGCCTTTATTCCAGCCAAGCTTTGTGGCTCGTCCCATAAGAGTAAGCGCATTTATGCTGCGGCCGCTAAAACGGTTAAGGTCGATCTTTCCTCTTTCCTCATCCTTTATGCGGTAAACAGGGCGGTCGAGCTGATCTATCGGCTGGAGCACCTCATAGTCGCTTAGCTGCTCCTTCCAGCCGGCAAGCGTGTCATCGTCAAGATCTATCGGGTGTACAAGACCGATATGGCAGTTATCAGGAAGCTCGAACTCATCCTCGTCAACGGTATTGAAACTGCCGTCCTCCATGTAGCGGAATGTCGTCACTTCATCGCCGCTGTATGCCGCCCAGATAAGCCCTGTGGCGAAACATCGCATTATGGGATTTTTCACAAACAGCTTCTCCCATGGATCCCTTTCCCATCTTCTGTCAGAAATAAGAGCGTTTTCAAGTCTGAATGACTGTATCGAAAGCACATTTTTCAGCTGCTTTTTAAGCGCCTTGAATTCGGAATGGGACTGCTTTGCGATAATTTCATCATCCTTCTTTCCGGGAGAGGGCATTGTTTTCAGCCTCTTTCCGGCGCTGTCATACACCTCGATCTCCATAGCCGGCGACAAGCATACCTTAAAGCTGCGTTCACCATAGCTGAAAATGCGCTCCATGTTTGTGTCAAAGCCAAGATCGGGCACTATCCTGTCGCCAAGCTCGGCGGCGGTTATACCAAGGGATTCCGCAGCATTATCCATAGCTTCGGCGGCTGCTTTTTTGACCTGCTTTTGCCTGAATTTATGCGCAAGATCATCAACCGCCATCAATGCGTATGAAGTGCCGCTTAGAGCGATAGCCCTTACAGCGTCGGCGGCAATAGCGCCTCTCATATTTTCCGACCAATCTTTGATACATTTCAGCGCCGTGTCCGTCATGCGGTCGCCGCCGTGGATAACGGAAAAGAACATGGCCCACTTTGTTTTTGACTCTGCACCGGCGCTGTACCAGCGTGAAAATATCTCTGCTGCATAAGCATGAAGCTCGTCCTCGTTAAGTGCGTCAGCCAAAAGGATAGCGCTGTCATTTCTGCCGATATCAGTCATGGTGCTGTAACAGAGGATAATTGCCTGCATATACTTTTCCTCGGCAGGCTCGCCGTTTGTAAAGTGTACTGCCGGCATCGGCTTATCAAAAAGCCATGATATCTTTCTCGCGCGCCCTCCTTTGTGAATATTCTCAACAAATATTGCTGCTGAGAATAAATTCTGACCGTCATCATCTTCCGGCAGTCTGGTATTTAACATTGCCCTTATCTTATCGGCAAGCCTTGCGCTTTTTTCGGCGTCGGCAGCTTTTTGTAGAATATCGCGGTAATTATCCGCACCCCATAAAGCAATAATATCAACAGCCGTTTCTCTTACAGCCTGCTTCTTAGATGAAAGCATCGAAGCCACTTCCTGCTCGTATTCACGGTGTGCGCTTATTATATCCATGACCGTCCGGCGCACCTCCTTTGAATTATCACTGCACAGCGCAAGAAGCTTATCCTTGTTCCTGCCATCGGCATTGTTTTTTTCAAGACTGAGAGCATAGCAGCAGCGGGTCACTGCTCCGTAATTCCGGTACTCATCTGCGTAAATATCAGTTTCCTTTCCTGCCTCCGCCATAACATCCACTGCGGCAGAGGTTATTATGCTCCTGCGCCTTTCCCAGTAGCTGTTGCGGTCATATATCAGTTCGAAAAGGCCGATACGGTCAACAGCAGGCACATTCTCCTTTATTGCCGAGGTGAAAATACGCTTTATCTCACATTCCGCTTCATGTTCATTATTGAAAAGGTCGCTTACATAGCTTTCGATCGAGTCCGGATACTGGATCATCTTGTAGGAAACATACCTGTCATAGAAGCTCCCGCATATTTTCAGCTGACTGAACATACTTGCTTCGTGCATTTTTCTTTCCCATGTACTGCTTGAAAAATGCAGCCTGCTTCTCACGGAAAGTATCACGCTAATGTCTGCATCGCCGCGAAGATAGTCCAGCACATTGCGCCTTACATCGTTCGGCGCCTCCATAGCTTCACGGTGTACGGCATTATCGGAAAGAGTCTTTTTCGGGTCAAGACCATATTTTTCTTTTGCATCGGGCACCTCTTTTTCGAGTATCTCATACAGATAATTATAGCAGTCGAAAAAATAACCCCATTTTGCCTTAATGCCTATCGGCTCGTTTGACGTCATACAGGTAATATACTGCTCGGTGTAATGCTTGGCAAAATATTTTATAAGCGCAAGTGAATTTTCACACCTTTCTCCTGCGCTCCTGCGGCGGAACGCATCGCTCGACACCGCCGAATGAAGTGCTCGCTTTATCATTTTTTCAGTCGAAAGCGCATCCTCTGCGCAGTCAGCTATTATCTCCATATTCTGTATAAAATAGCCTGTCGGGATAAGATCTATCATCGCTTCAAGAAGCAGTTCAAAATTCATTTTCATTCTAAGCATGAATCTGCGCTTTATTTCCTCGCTCCTGTTCAAGCTCAGATAAAGATACAGCGCCATTTTTTCGGTCTCGTCCGTATACTGCGCCGGCATGGTCTTTTCTTTTTCGAGAATATCCCCGCTCATTTCGTCTATCTCATTCTTTGTGAAAACGTCTTCACCATGAAACGCAAGCGCAAAGGCATACATTCTCTGACGTGAATTTTTTTCATTCTCGCAGCAATAAAGCTTACCTGCCTTATAAAGGTCCCTTGGCTCTTTATTTGACGCCTCAAGTATTTTTTTGGTAAACAACACATTCGCCGTATTAGTTTCATAGGCATCAAGAGCAAGCATTTTAGGCTGTATCTCGGATAACGGATATCTGCGTTCATATGCATGGCGGATACGCATATTTGCGCCCGGATCCATATACATAAGATACTGATTAAAAAGAAAACGTCCGATCGAATTGCCCACAATAGCGTCAAAAAACAGGATATATCTGTCAGTTGCTTCCATGCTCCTGCTGTTCGGCATAAGCACCATTTCTTGAAAAAGCCGGCAGCTGTTGTAATGCACAGCGTTGTAGTTAAGCTCTCTTACCCTGAGCGTTTCAAGCAGGGATATATCAAGCTCCTTTGAAAAATCAAGAAACTTACGGGCGGTTTCCATCTCGTTTTCAGTAAGTCCGACCTGACCGAGAACACCCGTTATTCTTTCCCGCAGATCGTTATCCTGTTTGTTATTCAGCAAATCCATTTTCATCGTTCCTTTCAGCGGCAAGCTGCCGCTCCCGATTTCGCGCTGTTAGTTATCTCCTTCTGTTAGAAACGCATCGCGGTTCTTACTGCCTTCCAACCGCGAACGATCAAGCTTCGGTCTGTTTTTTTACAATGCGAAAATTGGCTGCGGCAGCTTCGTAAAGCTTTGATACCGCGCATTTTATTCCTGTCTTCCCTATGCCGATCTTCAGGTAGGAATACACCTCGCCTAAAAGGTTCATTATTTCTTTATTGTCATCGCTGTATGTATGGTTCCTTCCCGCAAGCTTTTGTGAAAGCGCCGCAAGTCTGCCGGAAAGAGCCGCAAGCCCCGAAGCATCACATTCTGCTGCAAGATCGTTTATCTGACCAAAAAGGTCGAAGGTATTTATGCCGCACTCGGTCAGCCCGCAGAGCATATCCGAAATACGCCTGAAAAGCTGTAGAAAATACCCGCTGTTATCTGCCTGCACCTCTCTTTTTACAACAGGCGGCACTGGCGCTTTTATATTATCAAAAATGGCTATCGGATAGACAACGCACTCACCGTCTTCAATAAAGGCGCTGCCGAAAATTACATATCTCTTTTCGGGATCTTCAAGCATTTTCCTTCCGACTTCTGCAAGCTGCTCAAAGTAATTCCTTGATCTGCTGTGATATCGCGCCTTTAAATTAAGCCGCTGTCCGTAAAAATCCTCTGCCGTTATGGTCTGGGTCTGGGCGGTTTCGCTGAATGTTGAGCTTACACATCTTTCGGGCATGAGCATTACAAGAGTACTGCTTTCTTCATCGCTGCTTTCGTGAATAAAATTTTCCTCTATCAGCCTGCGGAAGTCGGTGTATATCTTTTCATAAACGTCATTCTGGTTCAGATCCGGACGGCATATCTGAAAAGCCTGAGTATCGTTTGACGATGACAGCCTGATACCCGATATCTTCGGCATAAAAAGACGCAGCTCGTAATTCATAAGGTTATCGCATAAGCCGTAAAGTCCCCAAGGAGCGTTTGATCTTCGGGAGCTGCCGCTATTTTCATAAAATGAAGGCCTCACGTCTGAAAAAGTAAGAAAAGGCAGCCTGCTGCCGCTTTTGCTCTTGTTTACAAAATAGTATATATCGCCCTCGTAGCCGGTCACTGAAGAAAAGCTTCGGCGCGCCAGCGGAATGATATTGATGTTTTCCTCAATGGTGTAGCTGCTTTTAAAATCACCGGCAAGCGCCTTCAGCTTTTCGGTATCGGTTTCGGTCTGCACCCTGCTCATAATATTGCAGGCATCCATAATGCTGCAAAACAGGTCGTAAACACTGAATTCCGGCGAATGCTCGTAATACGCTTTCAGCCGCGCGCCTATCTCCCTCATAAGAGCTTCTCCGTTTGAAAATCCGGCATTGTGGCACATCAGCGCATTCGCTTCGGCATATTCGGCGGCATCGGCAGGCGTGCGCACCATACCGTCAGAAAGCAGCCTATGAATAAACGCCATACAGTGTCCTGCACAGGCGCAGAGCCTTTTATTGTCGATGTTAACGGCATCCTCAACCGGTGCAAGGCTTTCAAGGGTTATTATCTTATGCCGCAGCTTCCACGCAAGAATTATTGCCGCCTTATGCTTGCACAGTTCCTTACTGCGGCAGGTGCAGGCGGAATATTCTATCGGAGAAAGCAGCTTTACACTCACATTGTCCTCGTAAATATCGGCGCTTATCGTGGAGCCTTCCTCCAGCTTTGGAAGCGCCCCTACTCTTGCCTTTTCGATAAAGGAATTGTAGTATTTTTTCTTCATCGCCTTTTTCAGCTTATCGACAGGGTATTCGGCAAGCTCACTCTCAAGGCGGCTTTCCCTTTTAAGGGAAACAGCGTTTGCGGACGTTTGCATCTCGGTGTCAGGAGCATCGTCCGCCAGAGTTTTTTTCTCCGGCTCCGGCTGGGATACTTCTGCAAGCAGTTCCTTTTTCAGCCACAGGACAGCCGTTATGATATGACGGCATATCGTTTTTGACGGGCATGAGCAAATGCTTTGCGCGATAGGCGCCTTTATGACGCACTGGGCATTATCCACTGTAACGTCGGCAGTTTTATCAATGAATCCCGTATTCACAAACGCTGTTTCCAGATCCTTATATGCGCGTTTGAGCACACCCTTATTGCTTATGCCTATGAGATATTCGTCATCGGCTGCGGCAAGGGCTTGTTTAAGATCGTCCAATCAGAGCGCCTCCTTCTTTTATAGTATCATTTTGCCGATGTAGTCTCCAAGCTGTTCGGGCGTCATGGCTCCGACAAATGCGCCGATATCCGCAAGCTTCTGACCAAGACTGTCATCGTATACCGGATTTGCGTCCCTGTCGAGAGCGGTAAGGAATATCATTTTACTGCCGCTGCCGATAATATCAGAGCAGGTCTTGAGAAGATATGACGGGTCCCGTCCCTCATACAGATCGCTGACTGTTATATATATGGTCTCGTAAGGATCGGTGCAAAGTGTCTCGCAGTAGGAGAGCGCATTGTTTATGTCAGTTCCGCCTCCAAGCTGCACACCCATAAGCACCTCAACAGGATCGTCCGCATAGCCGCTGAGATCAACAACAGAGGTATCGAAGATGACCAGCCTTGTGTCTATCATCGGCAGCTTTGCAAAAATGCCTGCCATTACGGCGCTGTGGATAACGCTGTCCAGCATAGAGCCGCTCTCATCTACGGAAATTATTACTCTCCACTTGTTATAGCGCTTTGTGCGGCTGCTGAAATAAACATCTTTCAGCACCAGACGCTCATTCTCTTTATCGTAGTTTTTCAGATTGCGGCGGATGGTCTTTTTCACGTCCAGATTACGTATTGACTTCACACTGCTCGGCATATTGCGGTTCAGCTTGCCAAGCAGTGATCTTTTCAGGTCGCTTTTCAGCTTTTCTGTCAGCTCGTCCACCACCCTGCGGATGATCCTGCGGGCTTCTGCAAGCACGTCGCTTTTCATCAGATTCTTGTACTGGAGCACTATCTTGAGCAGATCCATATTCGGCTGCATTTTTGAAAGCACTTTCTTATCTGTTATCAGCTCGGTCAGACCGAAGTGATCAAGCGCCTGTTTTTCAAGTATCTCAACAGTACGCTTCGGAAAGAGCTTTCGTACCTCTTCTATCCATTGGGCAGCCATCGGCATGGAATCATCAAGAGTACCCCGCCTTTCGCCGCGCATTATGTCATCGCCGTATTCCATACTGTAAAGGAAATCAAGGGTGTTTTCCATTTGCTCAAACATTCCGATACCGCCGCTGCTGCCGCTGCCGTCGTCACCGCTGCCGCCGCTGCCGCTGCTGAATTCGATGCTTCCTTCGGCGTTTTTTCCGAGTATCAGCCGCCACTTGTTGAGAGTATCTTCATGATGCAGCTCATCCATTCGACCACCCAGCTTTCTTCAATATTTCTTTTTCGAGTTCTTTACCGGCTGCAAATATTTCTCCGTTTGCGATAATTCCCTGCCTGAGCTTTTCCGCGCTGCCGTTGTGCAGTTCAGCGGCAGTCCTTGCAATACGGTCGATCTCATAGGGAGAGAAGTAGCTGAAAGCAAGTCTTAGCTCCGGCAGTATCTCAAGAAACTCGTTCCATTCAAAGCCGCTTATAAGACTGTCGGTCATCCTTATAAATTCATCGCCCACAAGAACAAGATCTCTCGCAGTTGAAAACAGACCTCTGAAAAAGACTGCGCCCTTCTTCTGCATTTCACCCGAACCGGAAAGATAAGCATGAACCGCGGCGCGTATCTCCTGCCTGAAAGCGCTGTCCATACCGTAAAGCAGCCCCAGAACAGCGCCGTACACCGACGGCTCCGGATCACTTCGTTCTGTCATGGAGACAAACGCATCCTTCAGTATCTCATACTCGTCACATAGGATACTTCCTGTAACAAGACTGTACAAAAGCCGGCATATCCTTATACATTCGTCGGCTCTTTCCTCGTTTACATTTATCATATCGGGCAGCATTGAGACCGCTTTATAAAAGCATTTTCTCAGAAAATGATCGGCGCTGCGGTTCTCGCTGCGATACAGCCCGTAAAGACTGCGCAGCATATTGAAATAATATATTCCCTGCCCTACCGAGAAAAAATCGCCGTCATTGATTATGATATCCTCCATTTTTCCGGCAAAGCCTTCGGTGGTGTTCAGTCCCATAAGAAAGCACTCGACATACAGCTTTGAGGCATCGCTGCATTTGCGCGTTTCACGCAGACGCTTGAGTGAAAGTACGGTACAAGCCTCTTCAACGGTACCGCCGTAAGCGCTGGAATCTATAAGCGCGGCATCAACAGAAACTGAGCGCTTATATGTCCACTGCTCACGAACACGGCTGCGGTCGCTGTTGTTTATCAGATCAGCGCCCTTTATACGTTTTGAAAATCCGGTGTTGAGAAAGCCCATCCGATAGAAAAACCTGCTGATATCCATATGTACGGGCTTTGCAAAAAGCTCAAGCTCGATCTTCTGCTCCATAACATCATCGATCTTCAGCTTGTATTTTTGAGAAAGCTCCTCAAAGTTTTTAACGATAGGCGCAGCAAAAGCGCTTTCACACAGCTTTCCTATTTCATTTCCGGTGGCTGCCTTGCTCAAAAGCTTCAGCAGCAGCTCTCCCGTACCGCTTTTTTCGCCCTTGATAAAGCAGGAGCCTACACTGTCGTACAGCTCGTACAGTCCGGGAGAGCGCTTTCCTCTCAAAGCCGCAAGACCTCGGTACATAGTCACTGCTGACGATATATCCGACATAGTGATCAGCAGCTTTTCATTTATACATTCTTTTGAGCAGGCAAGCAGGGTATCCATAATCGCGGATTCGTATGCGTCATTTTCATTCAGCATGCTCCAAACCCTGTCATAAAATCCGGGATTCTGCATTCCGGAGGAGTATCCGCTCAGAGCGTCCGCCGCTTCAAAGGAATAACTCATCGGGTAAACGTCCTGCACCTTTTCACTGAAAGAATGCAGCCTGTATTTTTGCGGCTTGCTCCTGCCCTCGATAAGACTGTAAAGCCCGCTGCTGTGAAAGCCGCCTGTCACGACAAGCACCCTGTTGTAAAGCTGCGCTGCTTTTTTTATATTATCCGCCATGAAGCTTTCGCGCACAAAGCAGCCATCCTGCAGCATTTCATCATGTGGAGTGTTCATGCGTGTTATGCCGCAATAGGTGTACATTCTGCGTATATATTCCTCTGTGCTTATTTTAAGAGCATCGGTTTCAAAATATCTTTCCCAGAATTCATCAAAGCTGCGCATACCCGTTTTTTCGCAAAGAGCCTTAAAATATAGGCTCTCGGAAAGATAATGTTCATCACTGTATGAAGATATTTCCTTTTTCCTGCGCATGCCCTTATCGGCTGCCGTGTTGATAAGGATATCGCCGTAAGGCAGGTCGATGAATCCGCACTTTATGCCATGCTCACGGGCATATTTCAGCGCATTGTATTCGGGAGAAACACGCAGAAATGGATAATAGCACTTGTAGTCATCACTTGTTTCGCTTACATAATGCGCCGTATCTCTGTAAAAATAATAGAAGGCGACAGGAGGCACCGTATCACTGTCTGTCAGTACGGGGATAAGCTTGTCGGCTGTCTGCGGACCCTCAACAAGAATACAGTCGGGTCTGTACCTTTCCATGACCCTGAGAAGATGGAACGAACATCCCGGACTATGATGTCTTACAGGAAAATAAAGAATATTTTCACTGTAATCAAAGGGTATCATTTCAGATACTTCTTCGAGAAATATATCTGCTTCCATAAGCCTCCCACCTTTTCTGCTCTCTGCTTTACGACTGTATTGAAATATGCCTTCAACTTTTCAAGATCGTCACGGGTATCCTTGCATACTGCGTTCACAAGATTCTGCGTCAGGTCGTCTATGCTCATTTTTTTCTGCTCATAATACCATGCGTTTGAAAGCGTCTGATAGTACACCGATACCGCCTCTGCCGTACTCATCACGGCTGACGGTCTTTCTATCTTTATGCCCGTGTCTGAAATGCCCTCACGCAGCTCGTGATAGGTCATCGCCAGCAGTTCTGCAACATCAGTATCGAGCGGCATGCCTATTTTGTCTTCAACAGCGCTTTCCTGCACCTCGTTAAGAATGATCTGCTTTTCAAGACGCACATCCTTTACAGGTTCGACCGTTTCAAAATTAAAACGGCGTTTAAGCGCGCTTGACATCTCGTTTACGCCCTTGTCACGGGTGTTTGCCGTACCTATTATATTGAAGCCCGGACATGCAAACAGAAGCCCCTCATCTTCAAGCTCAGGAATGTTAAGCACCTTGTCACTCATCACCGAGATAAGACTATCCTGTATTTCGGCAGGCGTACGGGTGATCTCCTCAAAGCGCGTAATTATGCCCTTGGACATACCCACATACAGCGGCGACGGAACAAGCGCCTCTCTTACGGGACCCTTTGCAAGAAGAAGAGCGTAATTCCAACTGTATTTTATCATATCTTCGGTGGTTCCTGCCGTACCCTGTACCGTGTTGGTGCTTACTCCGCTTATAGCTGCCGAAAGCAATTCGGAAAGCATGGTTTTTGCGGTGCCGGGTTCGCCCACAAGCATAAGTCCCCTGCTGCCCGTAAGTGTAATAATGCAGCGCTCCACAAGCGCGTCATTTCCGAAGAATTTTTTGCGTATCTCGATCTTGCTGCCGTCCGGAGCAGTGAGCGGGATATCAGAGCCTAAAATAAATGCTCTTACCGCCTTGGGAGAAAGCCTCCAGTTTTCCGGCTTGCGTGAGCTGTCGTTCATTGCAAGAGCCTCAAGCTCTTTTTTGTATCTTTCCTCAACAGGCGGTTTTATAAATTTTTGTTCCATAGCTTTCACTCCGTTGTTTATTGATGATTTTATTATAAAAGATATTTTCAAATAATACAAGTCACATTTATGTATGCCGGCTTTATATGTACCAAAAGTGACACACTTTACGATCAAAAGTTTCGGCGCGGCATAGCTTGAAAATTATAAGAAAATGTGATATGATTTAGTCGTCAAAATACATCAGACCATAAAAAGGAGAAAAGATATGGAATTTGAAATAATAAGCGGCTACAGAAAAAACGATGCGCTCAGGACATCATTTAACAAGCTGGCGGAAAAGACCTTCGGGCTTAGCTTTGAAGGCTGGTACCGGAGCGGCTATTGGAATGACAAATACATTCCCTATTCTATCGTTACGGACGGAAATGTTATTGCCAATGTTTCGGTAAATCTTATTGATTGCAGTGTCGGAGGCTGCGAAAGACACTATATTCAGCTGGGTACAGTTATGACCGATGAGGCATACCGCAATCAGGGGCTTTCACGCAGACTTATGGATAAGATCTTTGCGGATCATCCCGATGCGGACGGCTTCTTTCTCTTCGCAAATGACGAGGTGCTGAATTTTTATCCGAAGTTCGGCTTTAAAAAGGCTGACGAGTTCCGCTACCGTACAGCGATAAGCACCGATAAGCCTGCTGCTGTTTCCAAGATCCCTATGAAAAGCAGTGAGGATTTTGCAGAGTTCATTAAAATAAAAAAGTCACACACAAGCCGCAGTCCGGTAAAGCCTGATACGGATGATCTTCTGATGTTCTATCTTACCCAGTTTATGCAGGAGTGCGTTTACAGAATCAACGACACGGACGTTTATGTTATTGCCGAGCAGGAAGGCGATCATCTGACAGTGTTTGATATTCTCTCGAATAATGCGGTAGACCCTGCAGAAATATGCAAATGCTTCGGCAGCGAGATCAAAAATGTCAGCTTCGGATTTATTCCGGATAACACTGCCGGACTTGAAAAGTATCTTTACAAAGAAGAGGATACAACATTTTTTGTGCTTGGCGAAACTATATCAGGCGATCTTGAAAAGATACTTTCTTTCCCCGCTCTGGTACATGCATGATGAGGTGACATAATGGGGGCTGAACTTACAACACTTTGCTACATTGAAAAGAACGGCAAGTATCTTATGCTGCACCGCACAAAGAAAAAAAACGACCCTTCGCATGATCTGTGGATAGGTCCCGGCGGACATCTTGAAAATTGTGAAAGTCCTGATGAATGTGTTGTGCGTGAGGTAAAAGAGGAGACCGGTCTGACACTGACAACCTTCAGGCTGCGCGGAATAGTGAGCTTTTCCGAGGGCGATTGGTGCGAATATATGTTCTTATACAGCGCATACGAATTTGAGGGTGAGCTTATCGAATGCAGCGAGGGCGAACTTCTTTGGGTAGACAAGGATAAAGCTTTGAATGAACTTCCATTATGGGAGGGGGACAAGATATTTCTCCGGCTCATGCAGCAGGATCATCCATGCTTTTCTCTGAAGCTGCGCTACGAACACAAAAAGCTCATATCGGCAATACTCGACGGAAAAACAATATTATAAACATCGCCCGTCCGGAAACAAAGCTGTCCGGACGGGCGTTTTTCTGCTTATAATATCGCAGGATCATATCATTTGTTGTATTCTGCATCCAGATCGTCTGCAGTCTTCAGGATAACGTCAAGAAGTTCAAGGTCTGTTTTCCACTTGTCGTCAATGGCGTCATATCCGATAAGCGCTCCGAGGATATTGCCTGTGACCGCTCCGGTGGAATCGCTGTCGCCCTTATGGTTGACGGCCGCTGTAATTGCCGCAGAAAAGTCATTTTCATAACGGAGAGCGCAGTACAGGGCAATTCCCAGTGTTTCTTCCGCTACCCAGCCTTCTCCTAAACGATGGATGTTTTCAAGGTCAGGCTCACTGTTTGAGGAAAGCTCTATCGCAAGATCGATAATATCAGTAAGGATCTGAATATCTTTTGTATCTTCAAACAGCTTTTCAGCGGTATTCCTTGCTTCGACAACGATCTCTTTCAGGCTCATCTCCGGATCACCGTAAAGTATGCGGTTGATAATATGTGCAGTTACCGCCGAAGGCATGTATCCCAGCGGATTGCTGTGAGTTATTGCCGATGCCTCAGTTGCCAGCATGTCTGTCCGCTCTATGTCACCGCGGATAAAACCGATAGGCGCAGTACGCATTACGCCGCCGCAGCCCTTGCTGTTGTTCAGCGGGGTCTTAATGTAGCTTTCGGGCGCTTCCTTTCCCCTGATCCTTGTGCTGAGGGCTGAAAGACAAGTGTTTCCGGGTGCTCTGAGAGCGTACAGTTCGGGCACTTTTCTCAGCCACGAATTATGCACCATGACCCTTTGTGACTCTTCAAATGTAAAATTCTGAGTGGTCAGCCAGTCGAAATAGGATTCCTCAATATCACGCAGCATCCCTTTTACGGATCTTGCAAGCATGCCTGTCGCCGTGAACAGGGTCATCTGCGTATCGTCAGAGATCATCGCTTTGCCGGTGCGGCTGTTCAGCTTATATTCGGTTATGCCGTTTTTTCCGAAGGTATCGAAGATCTCTCTCTCCCTCTTGAACTCGACAGCGTAGCCGAGAGCGTCGCCTGCCGCGCCGCCAACCAGACAGCCTCTTATCTGATCTTTAATGTTTTTCATCTTTGCACCCCTCTTTTGTGTTCTTGTTTCTTATGTATATTCTATCAAAGTCCGAGCAATTTGTCTATATGACAGCTGCTTTATTTCATTGAAATCAATTTAGTGCTGCAAGTCATACTGCCTGTCGGCTCTAATGCTCGCTGCCGGTGCCGGATCACTCTTTGAAAGATTTGAACTACAAGAAGTATATTTCTCTCCAAAAGCTATATCGGGTTCGGTGTTGCACTCAGCATACAAAAATGATACAATAATTCAAAAGGATAATTTGTATTGAGCGGAGAATGTGTTATGAAGTATTTACGGATATTCACAGCGCTGTCAATAATGTATATGATCTCGGTTTTCGCCGTACCGGTAAACGCAGTCGGTGTAAAAGAAATGAATATATGGATAGACAATGCAAAATATGAATACCGGGCAGGTATTGCAGAAGTCAAGGTAAACGTGGAAGCTTTCATTCCCTTCGGAGCTGCCGAAGGAACACTGTATTATGACCCTGATCTGCTTACATTCAAGGAAGCGCAGTGCAGCAGGCAAAGACTTGAATTTTCTCAGCATGAGAGTGAAGAAAACCGCGGCGCTATAAAAATATGCTGTTACGGAAAAACTCAGATGGAGCAGCCGGAAAATATCTGCTTTATTTTTATCGCTGACACTTCCTATCAAGGCACAAGCAGCTTCACCCTTGAAGACAGAGTGTTATGTGACAGTGACTGCAATACAATGGAGCCTGATGATGACCCGCCCGTTGAACTGAAATTCCAGAAAGGCTCAGCCGCCTATAATCCGCTTGAAGATCATTATATGCAATATAAATACAAAGAAAATGACGCTTCCTCTACCGAGCCGGACAGAAAAAGCGATTCCGGTATTATCAGTCAGACACAAAAGTCAGATTCACAGGCAAACGACAGGGATATCATCTATCTTGAAAAGAACAGCGGCTGCGGCAGAGATGTTATCGTTTATGGCATGATCGCTTTTCTGACAGTCGGCGCAATTATATACGGGTTTATCCGTACTGTGAGAAAGCACAAATAGAGAATCATCTGTTGCGGATAGTTTCAGGATAAAGATCATGTGTCGAAAGTCTTTCCCAGGCAAGCTTTTCATACTTGGTTCCCGGTCTGCCATAATTGCAGTACGGGTCAATGGATATTCCGCCTCGGGGAAGAAATTTGCCCCAGACCTCAATATATTTCGGATCCATAAGCGCAATAAGATCCTTCATAATGATGTTTACGCAGTCCTCGTGGAAGTCGCCGTGATTGCGGAAGCTGAACAGGTAGAGCTTGAGCGACTTGCTCTCTACCATGCGCTTATCCGGAATGTATGAAATGTAAATGCAGGCAAAATCCGGCTGACCAGTTATCGGACAAAGACTTGTAAATTCAGGACAGTTGAATTTTACAAAGTAGTCGTTGTCGGGATGCTTGTTTTCAAATGTTTCAAGCACTCCGGGGGTATAATCGAAGTCATACCTCACATTTTTATTGCCGAGCAGTGTTATATTGTCTTTTTCGTTTTCTCTTGTTGACGACATAATTATATCTCCTTATTTCTTTACGGCAAAAAGCGGGTCTTCAATACCGTTTGCGCGGAAAGCGTTTATCCTGTCACGGCAGGTCCCGCAAAGTCCGCAGGGCTTTACGCTGCCCTCATAGCAGCTCCATGTAAGCTCGTAAGGGACATTGAGCTTCAAGCCCTGCTCTACTACCTGAGCCTTTTTCAGACCGATAAACGGGGCAACTATTCTGAGCTGCTCACCGCTGCCAAGAAAAACAGCCCGTGACATAGCGTCGTTGAATTTGCTGCTGCAGTCAGGATAGGCGTTTCCTGCGGCGTCATCACTATGGGCGCCGTACCATATCTCACCGCAGCCGTTTGAAAGGGCCACACTTGCAGCACTTGACAAAAACAGCCCGTTCCTGAACGGCACATAAGTTGAGACCGGCTTGCCGCCAAGCTTATCAAGCTGATCCTTGTAGCTCTCCTTGGGAATATCATCATTGCTTGCGCTGAGCAGCGAACAGTCGGAGCCTTCAAAAAGCTTCGCAAGGTCAAGGAGCTTCATCTTCACACCGTAATAAGCGGCTATTTTCTGAGCGGACTCAAGCTCACGGGTATGCTTCTGCCCGTAGCTGACGGATAGAGCAATGACCTGATCTGCGCCGTATTTATCTATGGCAATGGCAAGAGCGGTGGTGCTGTCCACTCCGCCGCTGAATAATACAAGAGCTTTCATATTCTTCTCCCCCATTCAACGATCAAATCTGACGTGATCCCGCAGATCCTTTTCGGTTTTGAATCTTCCCTTGTATGTGGCTGTAACAGTCTTTGCGGAAGCGTTCTTTATTCCTCTGGCTGTCATGCAGCTGTGCGAGCCTGAAATCATCACGGCGACATCATCGGTGCCTGCCGCTTCTGAGATTATCTCGGCAATATCCTTGCCAAGCCTTTCCTGAAGCTGCAAACGTTTTGCCGCCATTTCGCATATACGGGCTATCTTGCTCAGACCAAGCACCTTTCCCTTTGGAATGTATGCTACGTTTACCTTCATATCGTACATGAGCGCAAGGTGGTGCTCGCAGTAGCTGAACACGGTAATATCCTTTTCAACTATAACGCTGTCCTCGTCATATCCGTCCGGAACATCAAACACCTTGCCGAACATGACAGCGATATCGTGATTTGTGTAGGCGGTCCCTTCAAGCACCTCCTGAAGCATACGGGCAACTCTTTCGGGAGTTTCACGCAGTCCCTCACGGTCGGGATCCTCGCCTATGGCTTCAAGCAGACCTCTTACATGATATTCTATTGCTTTTTTATCCATAATTCACACACCTCTTTTGTCGGGAGCCCATATAAACTTGTGGAGCTGCAGCTGCAAACGCACACCGTTCATTTTGTGGCTTATCATATAGCTTACTATTCTTGACGGCTCAATGCTGCCGAAAACAGGACTGATATAAACATGGCACCTGTCCGTAAGTGAATATTTATCAATAATGCTTTTTGCCGTGTCAAGATCCTCTATGCTTCCTGATACGAATTTCACGGTGTCATGCTCATTCAGCAGACTGAAATTGCTCATGTCCATAGCTTTTTCCATACCGCTTGACGGAAGCTTATAATCCATCGTAAAACAGGGACGCTGCTTCATGGCGGCAAATTTTTCAAGGTTTATGCTGCCGTTTGTTTCGATCTCCACACGGTGTCCGGATCCCGTAAGTTTTTCGATAACGGTCATAATATCCTTTTGCAGCAGCGGCTCGCCGCCTGTAAGAGTCACATTATTGCTGCCGGTCTGCCTTACCCATTCAGCAAGCTCTTCCGGATCCTCTTCATCAAACGGGACGTCATTCACGTTTGCCCACTTGGTATCGCAGTAGGAGCAGTTCAGATTGCAGCCCTTAAAGCGGATAAAAGCGGCTATTTCGCCGGCATGGGCGCCCTCGCCGTTAATACTCACGAATTTTTCGACTACAAAAGCCATTGTAATCCTCCTTGGTCATTCCTCATATACTGCGCAGTTATCCGGAGTTTCATATACCGTGATCCTGGTCACCGGCAGACATTTCCACTTCAGACCTTCATAAAAGAGCTTTGCAAGATTTTCAGCCGTCGGACGGCAGTGCAGTTCTATCAGACGGAAGCCTTCTTCATTAAGCGCTTGAAGTGTCTTTTCTCTCAACGAGCCTTTTTCATAGATAAGCGCATGGTCAAAGTTATCCGCAAGTGAGCGCAGGGCATTTTTAAGATCGCCGAAATCTATGAGCATCCCTCTCTGTGTTCCTTCCTGCTGCAGGTTATCTCCGCTGACCTCTGCTTCGATCACCCAGCGGTGGCCGTGAATATTTGCGCACTTGCCTTCATATCCATAAAGAAAATGTGCGCTGTCAAATGCCGCATTGGCTTTAAGAACATACATAAAAATATCACCTCAAAAAAATAAGCGCCTACCAGTCCGGTAAGCGCATTCCTAAAAAAGCGAAGCAAAACAAGCACACTTTTGTATAAGTGTACTGCCCTGGTTTTATTTACCGACAGGATGGCGCAAACGAACTGTCCTATTCACTTTCTTAGTTATTATATCATATAAGGTATTTTTGTCAAGGCGCATATTCAAAGGGATCATAGCAGCCGCATGAAACGGAATATATTTGGGGATGATTTTTCCAAAATTCTTACACTAT
>CADBPE010000008.1 GCA_902796475.1 uncultured Ruminococcus sp. | reverse complement strand
CTACCGCAATTCAAGAGAGAGAAAACCCTCAAAGCCCACCAGACTGCTTTATTACACAGATGATGTTGAAAAGTATATGCAGATGTCCGACCTGATAGTCACCAAGCCCGGAGGACTTACCGTAACCGAGGCTATTGCCACAGGTCTGCCGATGGCGATATTCAAGGCTATTCCGGGACAGGAAGTGCAGAATGCGGACTTCCTTGTGCGCAACGGCATGGCGGTGAAGATAAACAAGGACAAGACCTGCACCGATACTATTACCGAGCTGCTGACTAAGCCCGAAAAGCTGAACGCTATGAGGACAGCCGTAAGGAACCACAGCAACGGCAACAGCGCCGCAAAGGTCTATGCTCTTATGGAGGAGCTTATAGCCAAGTACAGAGAGGATGACCGGGACAGGCAGTCGGCGCCTTCCGATAATGACTAATGACCAATATCGCACCAACTGATTGAACGGTTTTGTATCAATAATAGAAAAAAACAATATTCTATAAAATAATATTAAAAATACATTTTTGTAATATTATTAAGATAGTCAGAAAAAGAGAGAGTTAAAAAAGCATCGGTGATGATGCAGTTATGGAGGACTTGATATGCCCGATTCGACTGTTTCTCAAATAATTCTTGCCCTTGGAGGACTTGGATTGTTCCTCTACGGCATGAAGCTTCTCGGTGACGGTCTGGAGCTTGCGGCAGGCGCGAAGCTCCGAAAAATACTGGAAAAGATAACCTCTAACCGCTGGCTCGGCGCTCTTGTAGGCGTTGTAGTCACAGCTATCATTCAAAGCTCAACGGCTGTTTCGGTAATGGTCGTCGGCTTTGTCAATGCCGGACTTATGAATCTGAGTCAGGCAATGGGCGTGCTGATGGGCGCTACCATCGGTACCACAGCAACCAGCCTTATACTTTCGTTCAACATATCGCAGTATGCCCCGATATTTATTTTCCTGGGCGCATTTATGGTGGTGCTCAGCAAAAAGAACAACACCAAGTACGCCGGTCAGATAATCGCCGGCTTCGGTATACTTTTCTTCGGCATGACGACGATGAGCTCGAACCTCAAACCTCTTGCGGAATCCGATGTGTTCAAGAAGCTCATTACTTCAATAAGCAATCCGTTCCTTGGAATACTCTTTGGCGTCGCCTTTGCGGCTCTCATACAAAGCTCGTCGGCAGGCGTAGGTATTCTTCAGGCGCTGGGCGCTGCGGGCGCTCTCATGCTGGGCGACTCCGTGTTTATGATATACGGTATCCATATAGGAGCCTGCTTTACGGCTATAATTTCGTCAATAGGCGCGACCAAGGCAGCCAAAAGGACTGCAATATCGTATGTTCTGTTCACGGTTTTCGGTACGGCGATATTCACGCTGATAACGCTGATGACGCCGTTTACTTCGTGGGTACAAATGATGTTCCCTGAAAATGTGTCGCTGCAGATATCATTTGTACATATTATTTCAACGGTGGTTGCAACTATCGTTCTTCTGCCGTGTGTAAATCTAATCACCAAGATATCGTGTCTGATAATACGCGGAGGCGAGGAAGAGGAGAAAGAGGCTTGCCGTCTGAAATATGTTGACGAGCGACTTCTCAAAACGCCGCCTATCGCAGTAAATCAGGTAAGCAAGGAGATCGCAAGAATGAGCGCGCTCTCCAACAAGAATTTCAAGATGTCTATGGAAGCGCTGCTCAACAAGGACGTAAAGGTCATATCCAAGGTTTCCGAGAATGAGGAGGTCATCGACTACCTCAACCACAGCATAACCTCATTTATGGTACAGATAAACGGTCTGCCGCTGGAGGATCACGACCTTATCAAGATAGGCTCGTATTATCATGTTGTAAGCGACATTGAGCGAATCGGAGATCATGCGGAGAATATCTGCGAGATCGCAAACAGGATAATCGAGAACAATGAGGAATTCAGTGAGAAGGCGATCGAGGAAATAAAGGATCTTGCGGATCTTGTAGAAGCGGTGATAACAGATTCGTTCGATCTGTTCTTTGAGAGGTCTGACGACCCGCTGCTGCTTGAAAAGATAAGCAATAACGAGCAGGAAATTGACGACAAGACAGAACAGTACAAGGACAATCACATTGAGCGTCTGAGCAAGGGCGAGTGCAACGCAGAGATCGGCACTCTGTTCATGGAGCTGCTGACAAATCTTGAAAGAATAGCGGATCACAGCACGAACATAGCATTTTCACTTTCACCCCAGAGAGTATAATCTGAATCAGTGAAACTAACAAAGGAATAAACACGGTTTTCGGGGTGCGCGGGTCTCCGGCGCAGAGCCTGCGCACCCCTGTTTGCATTGTTAGAAAAACAGACCTAAACTTAGTTGTTCACGGCTGGAATATAGTAAGAGCCGCGATGCGTTTCTTTTGGTGCGGGTCAACTATCAACGCGAACAAGGGAGCGCAGGCTCTGCGCAGCCGGTGCCGGTTTCGCGTTATCAGAAAAACAGGACGAATCTGCACTGCTCGCGGTTGGAAGGCAGTAAGAACTGCGATCGGTTTATTTCTGTATGGGTAAACTATCAACGCGAACAGGGGAGCGGCAGCTTGCCGCCTTGCCGCCGCCAAAAGTGAGGAAGTATTTGTATGAAAAGATTATTGGCTATCGTTGTATGTAAGATCCTGAGAGTTGTGGGTAAAATAGTGGGGAAGGGCAGCAGCCTGCCGGGAAAGTTCGCACTAAAAATATGTCCCGATGTACTCAGCAGAGTTAAACTCCCCGAATATATAATCGCCGTTACAGGCAGCAACGGAAAAACCTCTACTGTCGAAATGATCGCTCATGTCCTTACTCAGAACGGCAAAAGGGTTGCGTGGAATAAGGAAGGCTCTAACCAGATAGAGGGCGTTACAACTATGGTGCTGTGCAATGCGACTCTTTCGGGCAGGGTCAAGAGCGATATCCTGCTTATCGAAAGCGATGAGCGGTTCGCAAAATATACATTCAAGTATATATCTCCCACACATTATGTTATGACAAATCTTTACCGTGACCAGCTTACCAGAAACGGTCATCCGGAATGGGTGTATGACGCCCTTTCCGAAAGCATAAACGATAATATGCAGCTTATCCTGAACGCCGACGACCCGCTGATCTCGCATTTCGGATATGGCAGAAACAACGTGGTATACTTTGGCGCTGATAAGCTTTCGACAGATATCAAAGAAAACAAAAGCGTGTACAATGACGGAGCTTACTGTCCTCACTGCAAAAAGCCGCTTGTATACAGCACAAGGCATTATAATCATATCGGTCACTATGAATGTAAGTCGTGCGGATACAAACGGCAGGATACGGCACACGCCGTTACAGACGTTGATCTTGAAAACGGCAGAATGACTATTGACGGCAAATATAATATAACTCTGGCGCTGAGATCGCTTTACAATATATATAATCTGCTTGCAGCCTTTACGGTAGGCTCTGCTGTGGGTATAGACGGCGAAAAGATAGCCTCCGACCTCAGCGATTATGTTATGAAGAACGGCAGAGTTGTGAATTTCAATGTGGGCAAAAGACCCGGCACTCTCTTGGTGGCAAAGCACGAAAACAGCATTTCATACGATCTTTCAATGAGTGTCGCCTGCGCCGACAAGCGCGGCTGTGATGTCCTTATAATAGTTGATGCGGTGAGCAGAAAATACTTTACAAGCGATGTTTCATGGCTGTGGGATATAGACTTTGAAATGCTCGGCTGTGAAAATGTGCATGAAATAGTGCTTGCCGGCACTTACTGCAACGATCTTGCGGTACGCTTTTCGTATACCGATATCCCGCAGGAGAAGATCAGGGTGTTCAGCGGTATTGAGGACGCCTATAATTATCTGAACAGCGACAGGGACGAGTATATTTACACTGTTACCTGCTTCTCGGATAAGGGCAAGTTTCTCAGTCTTGTGTAAGGGAGGAAAAGCGGCATGAAGATCCTTCACCTTTATTACGATATAATGAACCTTTACGGCGATTACGCAAATGTCCGGGCTATGGAGCGCATGATGCTGAAAAACGGTATCGAATGCAGCGTTGACAGGCTTTCGTTCAATGATAAGGCTGTGCTTTCGGACTACGACTTTATTTATATAGGCTCAGGCACCGAGAGGAACCGGAATGTTGTCTGCGAGGATATGAAAAAATACAGGGACGAGCTGAAAGACTGCATTGATTCGGGCAAGGTCATACTTATGACCGGAAACTCCTTTGAGATGCTGGGAAAGAGCATAACCGGAGCAGGCGGCGATGCTGCCGAAGGTCTGGGAATATTTGAATTTACGGTAAGCGAGCAGAAAAAGACAAGAAATACAGCCGACGCCGTTTTTACTGCGGATTTTCTGGACAGAGAGCTTGTGGGATTCATCAATAAATGCAGCGAGATCGAGGGCATTGACAAGCCGCTTTTCGGTGTAAAAATGGGTCTTGGGAATAAGAATGACGGCAGGGAAGAGGGGCTGAGGAGCGGAAATCTTTTCGGCACGCACCTTACGGGACCTGTGTTGATAAAGAACCCGCATTTTCTGACATACATGGCAAAGCTTGTTTCAGGCGCGGATACGGAATTATCGGAGGAGCATCTGAAATACGAAAAGGCGGGTTATGAGATAACTCTGAAAGAGCTTTCGGCGCTGAATGGTTGACAGCCGGAATTATGCTAAAACACGGTTTTCAGGGCAGATGTACAGAGAAAACTGAGTTCCTCTTTCTGAATGAAGTGGGGAGAGTTACTTCTTAGAGGGCTTGCGCCCTCTTACACCCTGATATAAAAGCCTTCGGGCGCAGGTGATTTTTAATTCCCTGTGCGCCCGAAGGCTTTATCGTTTTTTTGACAGACGGCAGAATTCAGCGCTCTCTGCGCGGCTATCGCAGCGAGAGTGTCACCGAGCTGTACCAGTATGGCGGATAATAATGCAATATCATTGTCGTTCAGACGGCAGGATATGACGTTCGCTATGGCTGTGACCGACGCTGTAAGCTCACATGGATCCATGGTATTCATCCTTTGCGCAGATTCGTGTATTAACATAATATGCGCAAAGGCTTATTTATGGGATCCTTACTATCTGATCGCAAAGAAGAATGAATTTGTTCGTGATCTTTTTGTCGCTGTGATAATGTCCGAAAAACCAGCCGCGGAACTCTAAGCGTGAAGCAAGGTCATCAAAATACATTGTCAGCCTGTCCGCAGAGGCGCTGCCGGTGTACAGATCAGATACAATGGAGTGCGGCGCACAATGGGCTATTACATAATCCACTTTATATCCGACCTTTGCAAGATTGCTTTCGGCGTTCCGGATGTCCTCGTCAGAGGGAAGCTCTTCCTTCCACCAGTTGATGCGGTCTATGCGGAACATCTTTTTTTTCTTGTTCATCCGGCGGATAGCTTCACGGAACTGTTCAACAGTCCTGAAGTCGGATTCGTAAAGGATACCGTCGCCGATGTCATGCGACTGCGCACCGCCGAAGGCAAAAAAACGTTTTCCTTCAAATTCAAAAATTTCGCCGCGCATGAGATGGTACACGCTGTTGCTGATCCTGTGAGCCTTTCCTCCGTGAAAGTCAATGACTTCAAATTCGGTGTTCAGCCTGTCGAAATTTTCGTGGTTTCCGTCCACAAATACGGTAGTGAAGGGCTTTTCGTCAAGCCATTTCAGCCAGTATTTTTCTGAGGGTGATGCCTGCCCGCAATTCCAGACTGCGCCGAAATCACCGCAGATCACAACGATGTCGTTTTTTGTCATTTCCTTTTGTTCCGGAAATGATGCTGTGGAGAGCTTCTGAAATTCTCCGTGACAGTCGCCTGTAACAAATATCATGCTTATCAGCTCCGTTCAAAAAATATTGGTTTATATTTTACATACTTTTTTTGTGAATGTCAAGCTTTTGGGCGATAAAGGATACACAGTGAAAGCTGTGATACTAAGCATTCAACAATGAGCAGGCACTGAGATGCACTGTTCTTATTTCCTGACCACACACGTCCACGGCTGCCGCCTTTCGCAATTAATAAGAGAAAAAGCCCCGCCGGAGCAGGGCTGAATAATATTATACTGTCAAAAAAGCTGCGCCGCTGTCCTGATGCGCGATTTACCAGAAGCGGCACATTCCCAGAAAGCTTCCCATAGCAAGAAAGATCAGCGCCCGGAAGATCAGGGAGACTATTTCGTTTTTTATTATCATTTGTGTCGGACGGCTGATATTGCTTTTCGGACAGGTATTCATACATTTTTCACAGGCAATACATTCACCGTCACGAAATTGATCCTCACCGGGCTTGATGTGTACAGGACAATTTTTCCGGCAGGCTGAACACCCTTTCAGGCATGAGTCCTTATGGCTGCGTATCGCTGAAAAAGGCATTACCGGAAGAAAAGCAAATACAGCCCCCATCGGGCACAGAAACTGACAGAAGAAGCGCTTTTGCAGCGCCATGCCTATTATGATAAGTATAAGCAGAATTATTCCGATGAGCTGCCCTTCGTCAGGCAGCTTGAATGTTGTCAGCTTTGAAAAAACATCCCAAGGGCTGTATCCCTTCAGATTGCCATATACACCGACCGCGCAAAGAATAACGATAAGAAACAGGATAATATACTTGATCTTTTGCAGGAACGGCACAGTCTTTTCAGGAAACGATATCTGCTTTTTGCGCTTAAATATCTTTTTTTGTATAAGACCTGAAAGCGCATATACAGCATCTCCGAGCGTACCGAAGGCGCAGACATATCCGCAGAAGAATCTGCCGAATACGATCGTGAATCCTGCAAGTCCGATCAGGGTAAGTATAAAGCCGTTCATACCCAACGCTTCACCCTTGCCGATCGAGGTGACAAGTGATTTTACACCATTAAAGCCGGCTGCAAATGCGGCAGGCATCAATACAAAAAATACAAGCCTTATCAGTATTGCTGCTGCGGTTTTTATCCTCAGATGTTTTTTTCTTTTCTGCGCCGCTGCGGGCAGTTCATTATTTTGTTTCATGTTCTCACCGCCTTTTCAAGCGCTTTCTGAACGGCATGAATGATACCCTCAGAGCTGAAGGTTGCGCTGCTGACTATATCCGCCTGTGTGTCGTTTGCCGCTATCATCTGTTCGGTAACTGCAAGAGCCATTCCGAAATAGATATCGTCCTCTTTTGCGTGATCGTATACGTCAATTCCTTTGATTTCACCGCCGCTTACGTTCACTCTGACCCGTATCGGACCGCCGAAGCCCTCCGCTTCTCCTTCATACGTTCCGTCAATATATTTTCCCTGCTGTGTCTTTGACGCTTCTGCTTCACGCCGATCTTTGATTTGAAGAGCCTCCGCCCTGACCTGCTCTTTTTCCTCTGAGCGATGTATTGCCGCTGTCTGATAACACCATACTGATACAAGAACCAGCAAAAGCGCCAATGATCTGATCAAAAAAACAGAATGTTTCATTTTCAGTCCTCCTGATCCTTAGCCTTATGAATGGCTTCCTCAGCAGCTTTAAGAATACCCTTTGAGGAATAAGTCGCGCCGCTTACTATGTCAATGCCTTCCGTACTCTGCGCTTTGATGATCTTATCGGAAAGCTGTCTTACGGCCGCTGATATATAGTGTCCGTTATCCGATTCCTCGCCGTCCGCATCCCGGATAATATCGGCGCCGACAGACGCTATTTTGCCGTCGCTTACCTTGACCGTTACCCGGATCGTATAAATAAACCATTCTTGCGGCGAATCATCAATGATCTCAGCGGTGGAGCTGTATGTACCGTTCTTGTATTGACCGCCGGACTCCTTTGACGGCTCATCAGCACTGTTTTCAGACGGCTGAGCGGGTATCGGCTCCGGCTTGCTCGATTCTGCGGGCTTGCTCGATTCTGCGGGCTTGCTCTGCTCTGCGGGCTTGCTCTGTTCTGCGGGCTTGCTCGATTCTGCGGGCTTGCTCGATTCTGCGGGCTTGCTCGATTCTGCGGGCTTGCTCGATTCTGCGGGCTTGCT
>CADBPE010000007.1 GCA_902796475.1 uncultured Ruminococcus sp. | reverse complement strand
TTGTCAAGGGTTCTGACGTGACCAAGGAAGGCATCAACGCTGCTATGAAGGCTGCTGCTTCTGCTTCCTTCGGCTACAACGAGGATCCTATCGTTTCTTCTGACGTTATCGGCATGAAGTATGGTTCACTCTTTGACGCTACACAGACAATGGTAGCAAAGATCGCTGACGACCTCTATGAGGTACAGGTTGTTTCATGGTATGACAACGAGAACAGCTACACAAGCCAGATGGTTAGAACCATTAAGTATTTTGCTGAGCTCGGCTGATTTCCATTGACCAAGTAAACCCGATAGTGCGCTGTTCCGGACGGAGCAGCGCATTTTTTTGCACTTTAGAGGTGTCTTTTATTCACTATTTTGGGCGAAACTTTTGTGTTTTTGTTCATGTAAGGTCACATCATTCAAAAACCACGGCTCACGCTTTATTTTCTTGTTGAAAAAAGTCGTGTTGTGTTGTATAATAATCTAAATGGTTATTAATGTGCAGGCATTATTGTGTGACGAGAAAACGGAACGAGGTGATGCTCTTGGACAAGACATTGAATATAAGGTCTTTGGCGGACGCTCTGAAAAGATTCTTTCTGGATCCTGCAAATTTCCGGCTGCTGTTTTTTGTGGTGATGTTCTGCGATATCAGATATCTTTCACCCGTGATATATGACAGCGTGATACTTGTAATGACCTTGTGGTCTGCGGTGCTGATGGTGAACCAGTTTGTCATCAAAAAAAGAATGATGCGTGTAAAATTCCGCAGGATAATATTTGTGTTCATGTTCTTTGCCATAATTTCGGTGCTGCTGCACAGCGAGATAAACCTGTGGAAGAATTTGCTTACTCTATGGTGGATAGCTGTGTGCCTGTTCATTTTTTACGGCATACACTCCGAAAAAAGCAACCTGAGAGTGCGCAAAGAGTCGAAACGCCTGTTTGATGTGCTGACCTTTATGACCAACATTACCATGATAGCGGGTCTGGTGCTGTTTATTATTTTCCCAAAGGGATTCAGTCTTTTCGGGTTTGATTTCTGCATTATTGAGGGGCGCTTTGTGGGTATCATACCCAATGCGAATGTTACGGCTTTTTACGCCTCGATCACCATTGTGTTCTGTACGCTTCTGCTGCGTATGCGCCGCGCCGACGGTACGATAAGCAGAAAGCTCAGGATATGGTATATTTCCGGTATCGTACTGAACAGCTTTGTGCTTATTCTTACCGATTCCAATGCCTCAATGGTGTTTATAATGGTGTATGTCTGCTTCCTGTTTTTCTACGAGCTTTTCAAGGAGTTCTCACTCAAGAAGCTGCATACTGTTGTTTTTCGTCTGGCGGCTATGGCGCTTGCGTGTGTCGTGGCGGTTTCCGGAATAATGTTCGTGCGTGTGAATGTTCAGAACGGCGTTGCGGCTATGCTTACCCAGCGTGATTCAAAGGTGGCAGTCGCAACAAAGCTTGAAGCTAACGACAAGATCAATCTCAATAAGGCGGATATTTCGCCTAAGCCGAGCAATACAAAAAAGGTGATAGGTCACCAGAACACCAATATTGACAGCGGCAGATTTGTGCTTTGGCGTCAGGCGCTCGGACTTATCGAGCTGCACCCGCTTTTCGGCATCGGCAAGGAGAACATCCCGGACTATGGCCTGGAATATCTCGGCGGCATACGATACACTGATCTCGGCGGTCACAAGTATGTTGATTTTCACAACGGACTGCTCACGATAACAGTAAGTTTCGGAATAGTAGGTCTTGCGCTGTTTCTTGTGCTGGCTATCACCATTGCAAAAGCTATTCTGAAATCCATGTTCAAGCATAAGGTGCGAAGTCGGCGCGACGGAAATGTGCTGGTCATAATAGCCGCATTTTCGGCGGGATATTGTGTTTACTCCATGTTCGAGGTGGCGCTGTTCATTGATTATACCTATCGTGTTCTGATCTTCTGGTACATTATAGGTCTTGGACTGAGCTATGTAATGAAGTACCATCAGCAGGGACTCCACGCAAAAATAGACCCTGTCCCGCTCAATGACGACACCTCGGAATTTGAATATATAAAGAGAAAGTTCCGTTTCATCAAGGAAAAAATGGCGACGTTCTCTGTAAAGAAGAATAAAGAGCCTGAGCCGGAGGAAAAGTCCGAACCGGAGGAAAAGTCCGAGCCGGAGAAGGAAACCGAACCGGAGGAAAAGTCCGAGCCGGAGAAGGAAACCGAACCGGAAGAAAAATCCGAGCCGGAAAAGGAATCTGAAGCGGAGGAAAAATCCGAGCCGGAGAAGGAAACCGAAGCGGAGGAAAAATCCGAGCCGGAAAAGGAAGCCGAATCGGAGAAGAAGCCTGAATCGGAAAAGAAAACTGAATCGGAGGAAAAGTCCGAGCCGGAAAAGGAATCTGAATCGGAGGAAAAATCCGAGCCGGAAAAGGAATCTGAATCGGAGAAGAAGCCTGAACCGGAAAAGAAAACTGAATCGGAGGAAAAGTCCGAACCGGAAAAGGAAGCCGAAGCGGAGGAAAAATCCGAACCGGAAAAGGAAGCCGAAGCGGAGAAGAAGCCTGAATCGGAAAAAGAATCCGATCCGGAAAAGGAAAAGCTCGTTTCAAAGAAAGCTTCAGATAGTACGGGCAGCAGGAAAAGTTCCGGCGGGCGCTCCGGAAAGAAAAAGAAACGGAAAAATAGCTGATAACAATAAAAACAACCGGCACACCTGATCTCAAAAAGAGATGGTGTGCCGGTTTTTAATATTGACCGCCGAAACGGGCGCATATCATTCGCCGCTCTTGGAATGTTTCAAAGGCGGTATGGTTACGCCCGGTCTGGACGGAATACATTCATTTGGAAATCCGTCTATCTTTTGCAGCTTAGTCAGCTGCTCATATAATACATACAGGGTCTGCACGCCGTTTTCAAGAATGTAATAATGCCTGATGTACGGCACCAGCAGGACCAGCAGAGCAAAAAACAGTACAAGCACCGCAATGCTGTGGTAAAACATTATTACGATCAGCACAGACATCGTAAGCAGGGCAAACAGTATCGTTACCAGAAGATGGATAAGACGCTCGTGCTGCCAGAAGCCGATCTCTGTAAGCAGCTCACGGCGCAGAGCCTCTATGTTTTCGATCCTGCCGCCCTCAATAAGAGTGCGCAGTGAAATTATGTATTCCTTCAGCTTTTTACCCATTATTATCGCCTTGACCTTTGTTTAACTTTCGCTCCATGACGTAATCGTTACAGAAAAAACCATTGCCGATATCGGTATCGATGGACTTTACCTTGTGAAAGCCAAGATGCTCGTACACATTGATGGCAAAGCTGTTTTTGCGCTCAACATGAAGTCTTAGCTTTTTGATGCTGCTGAATTCCTCGCCCTTTGTCATGTTGTCAAAAAGAGCCATTGAACGGCGGGCAAGTCCCTGACGGCGGTATTCAGCCTTGATGTAGAGTCTCGAAATGAAAATATGGTCGCCGTTGTTCTTGTAACACAGATATCCTGCCAGCTCACTGTCTACTAAAAGCATATAGTAGATATTGCGGTCGGCTATCTGCTGCCGCAGGGCTTCGCGTGACTGATATTTTTTGAGCATATAGTCTATCTGTTCTGGTGAGAAAATATCCTTGTAATAATTGTGCCATACATGGTTAGCAGCTGTTTCTATCTCTGCTATTTGTTTTTCAGTTGCCACTGGCATGACGTCAAATCTCATTGTTTACCTCCGGAGCGCTGTAATTAATTGTTATTGTTGTTTTTCTCAATGTGCCTTGTGGTTACATGCACATCAATAAGGACGTCCTCTCGGTCTGAAAGCTCAAGAGGTGCTTTATTCTTGTATTCGTATGGCTCGGTCATACCGTTGTACTTATAGCCTCTGTAAATTACAAATATTATGATACCGGTAGCTAACAGGCTTACGACAAGTGCGACAATTATGATCTTTACCCAGTTCTTTTCCTCTTTTTCGGAGCTGCCTGAATTGGCTGTGGTAATAATATCATAATCGTAATCGCCGTCATATCCGTAAAAGGCCGCGCCTGCATTTTCCTCAGCCGCAGCTGCGGCGGGAGCATCTGCGGCGATGACGCTTTCAGCCGAGGCTGATATACCGCAGCAAAGAAGTGTGAGTGCGGCTGCTATAACGGCGGCCGATCTTTTAAGAATGTTCTTTTTCATAACAGAAAATAACCTCCCAGAATGCTGAGCAGTAACAGAGCAACGAAAAGGATAATGCCGAACAGAGCAAGCTTTTTCTTGTCAAGAGGAAGCTCGCCGTAGTTTTTGCCGGTCTGACCGTTCATAGCGTAGAGATAATCCTTGCCTTCATAGTTGAAGTTCATCATCCATACCGGCATCATAGCATACTGCCAATGTTCGTCGAGAGTCTTTACGTCAACGCTGTCTACAATAACACTGTCGTAGCCTGTTATTGTGTCAAGATATATCTTCTTGGAGTATTCCTTGAGTTCTTGGTCAACGCTTTCCTGAACATCGCTGCGTTCGGTATCACGCTTTTCCGCCAGGAAACCCGAAAGATAAGCCATAGTAAAGCCTCGGAAATCCTCGGAGTGATACGGATTTACATATTTGAGGGCTTTGCTGTGCTCGCCCTTGAGAGCAGGATGCGGAAAGTCCTTGAAGTCGATCATACCTGCGCGCTTGCAGCGGAAGATCTTTGTTTCGGTGTATTCCGTGTCGCCCGATGTCCATGTGCGAACCTTTTTGGCAGTGGCATAAAGACAGCCGTCCTTTTTGGAATCCACCATCCAGTAGGGATAGTAAACGCCTCGTATCTTGTTGAGCTCGGCGCGTGAAATAAAGGTCTTGGGAAGAAAATGCTTCTTTTTGCAGAACTCGAAGAATTTGTTTTCGGCGTCCTCTTCCGTAAACTTGAAGGGGATCACCTTATCGGGCTTGAAGGCGCCTGTCAGCCTGTTTGAGATGACCACCGGATTGTGGCAATAAATACAGAAGGTCGCCGCAGTGGTCTTGTCGGTAATTACCTCGGCGCCGCAGCTCTGGCAGGTATACATTACCGTACCTGATGCGAAATCCTCGAAGCCCTCGGGCACATCGTCCGCCTTATTTTCCTCAGATACAGGCTGCTCGTTATCCAGAGCCTGATCGAGATTGCCGAAGTGCTTTTTTAGTTCTTCTTCGGTATATTCGCTGCGGCAGTATTCGCAGTAGAATTTCAGCTTTTTGGCGCTGTATTCCAGAGGAGCCTCACAGTTAAGACATTTATATGATACAGTTTCCATAGGTCTGTGTCGTTAAGACACTTGCTCACCTCTACTTATATAAAAATGTACGGGGAGCCTGCGCAGAATGCTTGCGAAGGCAGGAGCTTTTGTTTTTAAAATCAACAAATCGCGGCTGAAAATATCATCCAGCCGCGAGCTGTGCAGTATAGTTTTTGTTTATTTGTTTTGCCGTATCCGCTCAGAATGAGCGGGAGCATCTATCACTGGAAATCGGCTTCATTGATAGGATCGCCGCAGTTCGGGCAGAACTTCGGGATAGCTTTGGTCATATCAGGCTCGAAGCCGCACTTGTCGCATTTGATCTTTTTGGCTGCGGGCTTCGGCTTGCCGCAGTTCATGCAGAACTTGCCGCTGTTTGCTGTTCCGCAGGCGCATGTCCATGAAGCGCTGTTCTGAGGAGCGGGCATCGGCTTACCGCAGTTCATGCAGAATTTGCCGGTATTGCCGCCTGTGCCGCAAGCGCACACCCAACCTGCTGCTGCAGGAGCCTGGGGCTGAGCGTACTGCTGCTGAGCATACTGCTGCTGCTGCATTTGCTGCTGCTGCATCTGCATTTGCTGCATATTGTTGTTGGAGGCTGCGCCCATGAAGCCGCCTGCTGCGTTAAGACCCATGCCAACGCCCATGAAGCCTGCCATAGCGCCGTTGGGGTTAGAGCCGGCATTCTCCAGACCTCTTGCGATAGATGTCTGAACGTATGTTTCGCGCATGCTGGGATCGTTGTAGATAGCCACGCGGTTTCTCTCCTGAAGGAGCTTCTTTGTCTCATCGTCATAGGAAATGCTTGTGATACCTACGTTTTTTATTTCGATACCGCGCTCCTGACGCCATACCGGATCAAGAGCGTCACGCATATACTTACAAAGCTGAGTGGTCTGTGTGGGGATCCTTGAGAGCGGCTGACCGAGCGTTGAAATGCTGGAAAGAGCCTCTGCCAGTGCGCCGATATATTCGGACATAAAGGTATCGTCAAGGAAATCGTCAACATCCAGACCTACGCCGTCGGTCACGCACTCAGGCGGGATGACCGTATTGAAGAACTTCCAGGGCTCAACTACCTGAAGAGAGAAGGTACCGAAAGCGCGTACCATAACATCGATCTTGTAATGCTCATCATAGTAAGGAACGGGGCTTTTAGTTCCGAACTTAATGCCCTCCATGGGTCTGAGGTTGATGTAAATTACCCTCTGCTCATGGTAGGTGTTGCCGCCGAACTTGATCCTCTCCCAGCCGTCCTTAAGAGTAGCTCCGAACTCACCGTTCATCAAAGAGGGTGAGGAGGAGTTTGATACTTTATAATAGCCGGGAACAGTTGTATAATCGACCACACGTCCGCCGTCTACCAGACACATCAGCTGACCTGATGCGACTTGTATCATAGAACCGTTGGAAATAACGTTGTTCATTCTTTTTGTGTTGGTGTTTCTGCCCTGACCTGCGTCAGCGAAAACACCGGGAGCCACGACAGTGCGCTGTGTCATTCTTGAAGGTCTGTACGCTTCAAGGTAAGCATCGGAAAGCTCTCCGCCTATTGCGTTGATAGCAGCCTTAATAATTCCCATTGTTGACCATCTCCTGTTATTTGGATTTTTCCGAAGACATATTTCTTCGTAAGAATGAATTGCGAAAAAGCAATACATAGCTTATACAAAAACATATGTATCAATATCAATATTATACTATTATTTGTCGTATTTTGCAATACCATCATCAAAATAACCAAAATTCTGTTAATAATAATTCCAGTGCAATACATTACAAGGGTATTGCCGCAGATGCTCATACTAATACCTAACAAAAATCAGACCGCA
>CADBPE010000006.1 GCA_902796475.1 uncultured Ruminococcus sp. | reverse complement strand
CTCCAGGCTTTCTGTATCCCCGGTTCTGTTGCTGACCACAGAAAGGTCGGTCTCGGACACGGCAACCTCGGCAAGATGCTCCTCGAGGAGGAGACAGAGTGCTTCTGCTTCCTGGCAGGTCACGAGTCATTTGCTGCTGCCGAAGGCGCTATCGGTATCGCTGAGAAGGCTAACAAGGTTCGCCAGAAGCCCCTTCGCGTTATCCTCAACGGTCTTGGCAAGGATGCTGCTCAGATCATCTCCCGTATCAACGGCTTTACCTTCGTTGAGACAAAGTATGACTATACCACAGCTGAGCTGAAGGTCGTTTATGAGAAGCCCTTCTCAACAGGTCTGAGAGCTACAGTTAAGTGCTATGGTGCAGACGACGTTCAGGAAGGCGTTGCTATCATGCACATGGAGAATGTCGGCGTTTCCATCACCGGTAACTCCACCAACCCCACAAGATTCCAGCATCCTGTTGCTGCTACATACAAGAAGGAGTGCATCGAGCAGGGTAAGAAGTACTTCTCCGTTGCTTCCGGCGGCGGTACAGGACGTACTCTCCATCCTGATAACATGGCTGCAGGTCCTGCTTCATACGGTATGACAGATACAATGGGTCGTATGCACTCAGACGCTCAGTTTGCAGGTTCCAGCTCTGTTCCTGCACACGTTGAGATGATGGGTCTTATCGGCATGGGCAACAACCCCATGGTAGGCGCAACTGTTGCCGTAGCTGTAAGCGTTGAAGAAGCTGCTAAGGAAGGCAAGTTCTGATTATAAGTATCGGCTAACTTAAATAATAACAATATGAGCGGTCGTCATTATGGCGGCCGCTTTTTTTGTGTATTTTTTTATAATTATTTTGAAAAAGCGCAACGAAATAAGCTTTGCTCCGGTCTATAATAGTGAAGGGTATATAGATCCGGATCTTATAAAACCTTTGGAGGATAAAGTATGGAGGATAACAAAATTATTGAGCTTTATTTCAGGCGCGATGAAGATGCTGTTACTCAGACAAAAGAATGTTACGGGAAGCAGCTTTATGCTCTTGCGTTCCGTATCCTGCAAAGCAAGGAGGACGCGGAAGAATGTGAAAACGATACCTATATGAAAGCGTGGAGCTCGATACCGCCGCAGAAGCCGCAGCATTTTTTCGCCTACCTTGCAAAGATATGCAGAAATACAGCCTTGAATATGGCGGAAAAAGCAAAAGCCGAAAAGCGTAATGCCGTTGTTGTGGAGCTGACGAAGGAGCTTTCGGAGTGTCTGCCTGATAACAGTACCTTGGAAAAAACGGCAGAGAAGGAGCTTGGTGAGATAATCAGCGAATTTCTGAAAACCGTTTCAAAGGATAACCGAATTATCTTTATCAGGAGATACTTCCTTTCAGAAATGGTATCCGACATTTCCAAAGCACTCAGTATCAGCGAAAGCAAGGTAAAAAGCTCTCTTTTCAGAACGAGAAATAAGTTCAGGGACTACTTATCGAGGAGGAATTATTATGAAAAATAATAAGCTTTTTAATGCAATGAGCAATATTGACGAAGAACTTATAAATGAAGCTGTCAATGCTACCCAAAAGAAAAGTCTGCCCGTGATGAAATTCACAGCCGCAGCTGCCGCATTGGTAATTGTAGCTTTGTCCGCAGCCGTTATTGTTAATATCAGCAAGCAGCCGGATATTATCGCAAAGCCAGATACGTCAAATACAAATATTGCCGATACAAAGGAACAAAAGGACAACAGTACGCCTGTATCCGATAATAAAAAGGACACTTCAGGCAATACCGCTCAGCCAAGCACGGAAACTCCCGAAAAGCATGTTGAAAGCAAGCCGGAAGCGCAGGCAAGCGAACAAACATCCTTTGAAATTCCGAAAGACGAAAATGAAGGCTCAGATATGCTCGGCTTTATCATAACGGACGACGGCAAGACATATATGCAGGTATTTGGCAGCTCGGAATACACGCTTGACGAGGATATAGGACGTGCGGGGGATTTCAGAGGCTATTATTCCGGTCTTGAAGACAACAGTAGGGTTTATACTGTCAAGGAGGATGATAAAATCCTTGTCGTGAAGTTTGAATCCGGCGGCAGTGTCACGCTTATGCTCAGAGAAGAAGGTCTTCAGGACAGAATGGGATATTACCGTTTTAACGGTCTGCGCGTAGATCAGTCTGTAATGGCTGCGCTTTCATCAAATGACGGCAAGGCATATTCCGTTCATGTTACCCGTCCTGATTCAGATGATATGTATGATTATATCTATAACGGAAAAACACTTCGTCAGATGAAAGAAGAACTTGAAGAATCCTGGAAAACCGAACACGGAAAATATAATCCTCTTGATGAGGAATATCAGGCGGCAGTCCATGCTTTCCTGAAAGAAAAGATCAAGGCGGCTTATGATATTCTTACAGCGCAGGGCGTAAAGGCTGAATTGATAAATGAAGTAAGATGCGAAGCTGAAATGACAAAGGAACAATTTGAAGCTCTTGCGGCGTCGGACAGCCTTCCGGACGAATATGCTTTCGGGCTTAGCTCCGGTAATTATTTTGTTGATGATGAAGCATAAAGATTTCGATTTTTTGTGTGATATTTTGGGGCGTGGTTTTTGCGTTTCCGGTTTGTTTATCTATGAAAGCGAAATCGGGAGCGCAGACTCTGCGCCGCTTTTGAAGATGAGTGTACATAGTGGATCACCGTCTTTTTTTAAAAGCTCAGCTTTTTCTACATATTTGATATATGGATAATAATAATAATTTATAGCATTCATTTCAGGAAGAGTGCGCCCCTCTTGGAGATATCCGAATATATAAATTTTATCGCTGCCGATAGGGAATAAGTAATTTACAGTTTTATTTTCTGCATATAACAAACCAGCGTCCGGCTCGGCTTCTTTTATATAAATTCCTGCGGATAATTCGACAGTATTTATCAGCTTCATCAAATGATCGTAAATATATATTTTCATATCCTGATCGTTTGAAAACACATAGAAATTTTCGTCGTCGGCAGCAAATTGCCAGCATGAATCAGGCATTGTAAGCAGCTTTCTTACGTTATTTCCGTCCAGATCTATGGAGTACAGTGTTTTTGTCCATGTGTGGTCATCATCCTCTTTGCAAAGCATGAAGACCAGACCACCGTCAATAACAGAATAATAAGGAAACATTATTTGCTGATCTTCGGGTATCTCGTAGTGCTCAGAAAGATCAGCTATTTTCTTTGATTCTGTATCTACGCACATGATCGGGAAACGCTTCCTGTCGGGATATTTTACATCCTCGATCAGCGAGCTGCTGTTCCTTATCAGAAGAAGCTTGTCCTTGTAAGCAAAAAGCTTTTTGATACACGGAATGCCGGTTTCTTCAAAGTCATCGTTATCAAGCCATAACTCCGGTTTTGCGGTATCGTCATCAAGGTCAAGACGGTAAACGGAAGCTCTCGTCGGTGATCTTTTCATTGTTTTATTATCAACTTTAAGCTCTGAGACCGAATAATACAGATACCCGTTGTGTACAAGCATGGCAGTATCGCTGACTGATGTGAACGGAACATAGGGAACGGATATTTCCGCCGCAGTATTAATGTTGCTGCCGTCTGCGGACAGACGTATGATCTCGTATTTGCGGGTATTACTGCCGGGATCTGTGTATCTTTCGTAAAATATATTGCCGCCGTAATAGTATATCTCGCTGATCCCCACAAAAGCGTGACATTTTGGCGCCTGATCGGAGGATATATCCTGTTTTGTAAGCTTATGCCGGCAGCCCGGTACGGAACACACAAAATCTGTCTGCATAGTTTTTTCGTCATAATGCATTATAAAACCGTTTACGACAAAATAGCAGCCGTTTTCCGAGCTAACCATGCCGCTGTCAACGCCGCAAATATAGTTAGTCAAAACATATTCCTGCTCGCTGATATCGTCAAGGCTTTCTTTTGTATCATTTTCATTCGGCGTAACGGGAACGGAGGTCTCTGCTTTTGTATCAGGAGCGGCTTCCGTATTGCTGTTTTGCTGAGAGCCGCCTGTACATCCGCACAAATAAATACAAAGCAAAAGAGCGATAGTCCTTGTGAGTATTGATCTCTTCATAAAAACACCTTCTTTCTATTTCTGATAAATGGCCTCTCCGTTATAGATGATCTTTTCTATCTGTGTTTTGTCAATTATCATCAGCCGGTCATCAGCCTGCAAATACGGAGAAGCGCTGAAACGGAAGCTTGCGTTTGTACAGTAATATTTTTCATCATTACCGTTTCCTGACGTGCCGGCAGAGCTGTTTATTGGAGAGAAATAGCAGATGGTACCGTCACACATGATTATCCTTGAATTGATCGTCACCGGCATTCTCATATTTGCGTCCCAATTATTGAATTTTTTAACAAGCTCGTCAGAGGACAGCTCTTTATTGATGGGATATTTCGTGCTGATATTTATGCCTATATCTGATACGGTGATAACGGTTTCCGAGGCGGCATAGGGATCACTCAGAATTGCGGAACTGTTTTTGAGAATGATCTTCATACTGTTCCTTGTTTCCTGATCCATATCCATTTCTAATAAAAAGGGCAGCTCATAGCTTTTTGATTCGATCTGCTGAAGATCCCAGCCTGCGCCGTTATAGGATAAATTGGTGCTTTCGGGCGATATGGAATTTATTCTGCATATATCCAGTATTTCTGCCGAGTTGGTATCGTCGTTCGTTTTGAATTCCGTCAGTTTATTTACTACCCTGTAAGCCGTAAAATAATTGTTCCTGAGTGTCAGTCTGCCGTTTGCGGTATCCGTTCCGTCCGCATTGATGCCTATAATCATAGTCATGGTCTTCCGGTCATCGCTCAGCGTGTACTGCAGATCGTATCCGTCCTTCATGCCGCTGAGATCAATGCGCCTGCCTTCTTTTGACACGGCGTTGATACAGCAGTTTGCTTTTTCGTCATTCAGTTCTGTATTTGCGCAATAACCGCTCATTATGTTTGTGTATCCCTCATCGGTAAAGGTGCCGCCGTCGTTTTTGGTCAGTTCGATCGCCGCAAAGAATGAGCTTTCATCTCCCGTTACGCCCAACAGCTTTCCTTCCAGACCGGCAACATCGCTTTCAAACCGGACGTTTCCGCCGTCATACACACTCAGCGCAGAATTGTCCCCCTGAAAATACCCGCCGAAAATTTTCCCGAAGGTTCCTGTCGCAGCAAGCGCCGTGATGCTTACGGTACAGACAGCGATAGCTGCCGCAAAAGCAGCAAAAAGTTTTGTCCTTTTCGGCTTTATTTTTGATATTTCGTTTTCTGTGGTGCGGCTGCGGACGTCTGCTTTTATTTTTTCAAAATCAAACGCCGGTGTTTCTTCATTTATATACTGAGCAGCATTTGTTTTTCCGAACTCATCGGATAAATTTATTTTCATGGCGCATAACCCCTTTCAGTCAGTTTCAAACGCAGCTTCTCCTTAGCGCGGCGAAGCCTGGATTTTACAGTTTCTTTGTTCATGCCGAGTATCTTGGCTATCATAGGAGCAGTCTGCTGATAGTAATAATATCGAAGCATTATTTCCCGATCAGGTTCGCAAAGCTCGTTTATCAGAGAGTTTAATAATTCTGTGATATCGTCAGTTTCGGCTGTCACCTCTATTGAAAAGTCGCTTTGCATTTCCAGTTCGTCAATATCGACCGTCTGAGCTTTTTTAACAGATGACAATTTGTCGAGAGCTCTGGTTCTTGCAATACAGCTCAGATAGCCCTGCAGCTTACCCTCAATGATATTATCCGTATTCTGCCAGAGTATGACAAAAACATCGGCTATTGTTTCTTCCATATCCTCTTTAGTCAGTCTGTTTCTGCCTATGTTGTAAACGATGGCTGAAACTAACGGCAGATATTTATTCATTACCTCCTCAAGAGCCGACTCGTCATGTTTTTTTAATCTTTTTATCAGGATATCCTTCAATTTCTGACCTCCCTTCATTGATTATTGAAGCACCTCTATATATTATAACGGTCATCACAGCGGAAAAGGTGCATATACCTGTAATTATTTTGCGCATCCGGCAAGACATAAACTGAAGCCCATAACAAAAAACGCAGGATAAAACCGGCTCAAAACCCTTCTGAGTTCTGAGCCGGTTTTTATAATATTATATTGATCGTTAGATAAAAAACACAGCTTTCAGCTGATCCGGTAAGTACGAATAATAAAATTTATCTGTATTTTATCTGTTATTCGACGTCTGACCAGCTTCCGTCGCCGTAAACGTGCTTGGTCTTGTTGATGCCCTTGCCGGATTTGGGCGGTACGGACAGATCTATCTTGTAGACCTTGCCGGTGTTTTCGTTGGATTTGTATTTCAGATCCTTAGTTTGATATCCTGTCTTGCCGTCTATGATCTCCTCATCAGTAAAGCCGGAGTTGAAAATGATCTTGTTGGCATTTTCCGCAGCAACAGCGCGATATATATCTGTGCCTTCGATCTTTTCCATTTTCACGCCCGGCCACGGACGTTCATAAAAAGTGCCGGTGATGATATTTGTAGCAAAGCCGTCGTCACCCCACCAGTAAACATATACTTCATCCCACTTGGTCTCGCTGTTGTCATAGTATACAAAGTTGTACTTGTCATTCAGACGCGGGTCGTCTTTGTCGATCTTGATTTCTGTAACGACTTGTTTTCTCATGTCGGTTTTGTCAATATAGTCTATCTTCGCACCGAATTCCAATCCCTCGACTTTTTGCATGAAGAACGCCTGGAGAAATTCGGAAAAGATGTTTCTCCACCAAAGTATCGTGTGCATACCCGGTTCGTTTTTATCAAACACCATTTTTTCCTTTGGATAGCCCATATCAGTCAGCCTGTTGTACATCTTGTTTACATGATCGCCGTTGTCAAAGAAAAAGGCGCCGGCATAGAAATAGATGAACGGTGCGTTATCATTTTTGACCTTGTCGCTAAGGAAATTCCTCCATGTGGCATCATCATAAACGTCAAGGGTAGCAGACAACACGCCTCCGGTACCGAATTTGTCAGGATGAGCCATCACCGCATAGAAGGTCTCCACACCGCCAAAGGAGGATCCAGCCAGAGCGGTATGTCGGGCGTCTGTGTATACGTTGTAATTTTCCTGGACATAGGGCATGATCGTGTCGCAGATAAAATCAGCAAAAGCATTTCCGCGCTTTTCGGATTTTAAAAGATATTCCTCAGGGGTATCGGGATCGTTATACAGCTCGCCGATATCAGGTATAAGCTCATGATCTCTGCGTTCGCCGTCGGTGACGATAGCAACAATAATGGCTTTGTTATCGGTGACAGACATCATTCCTGTCACGCTTTCTGCGACATTCCAGCTTTCGACATCGTTGTCCATGCCCCTGTCTTTTCCGGTCGCAAGAACAGTTTGACCGTCAAGCAGGTATATCGTGGAATACTTGTCCTCAGCCTTTGCGTGATAATTGTCAGGAGTCCAGATATAGACTTTCTTTTCATTGCCTTCAAAGGTGAATGTTTTGGTGTCAAATTTGGGGTCGTAGCTGAGATCCATGCCTTCGGCGTAGGGAAGGAGGGGATCATAGGAAAATTCCTCATCATCTTTAAGATACCAGCCCGCCACATAGCTGTTGAAGGAAACGTTCTTGCTTTTGATCCGGTTGCCATAGTTCAGATGAACCATATTGTAGAGATTTGTGTCTGCCTGACAGGTATAGATAAAACTGTCATCGGTTTCTTTGGTTTTTGTCATGGCAACATCCTCCGTAGCTCCCGTGACGGAGTTGAGGAAGGTGGCAGTCATGGAGTCGTTTTTCAGACTGTCGCGGATCATCAGGGTGTGCATAGCTGTTGCCGGATGAGGCTCGGCGCTGCTGTTTTCTGAGACATTTTCCTGCGGGTTTGAGGAGCCGGATGCAGAAGAGGCTTCCTTACCCGTACTGCTGCTTCCGCATCCCGTCAGCATGGGAAGGCAAAGACCGATCGCGAGAATACCTGCGGTGAGTTTTTTGATTTTCATTTTTGTTTCCTCCTTTAGACGTGAAATATTAACGACATGAAACAGGCGGATTGTTAGCTGTAAATTTCACATATTATGATAATAATATCATTTTTTATAGATAAACTCAATTGAAAAATGCAACGGATTTTGATATGGTCTGTTGGGTAAAACGCTATACATTGAGCTGTTATACTTTATTTGACCGGACTCAGATAATTCAGAAAATAAAGCTGCTGTTCATATTTTTTGCTCATCAAATAAGAAAAAAGTGATTTTTATTATTGAATCGTATTGAAAATAGTGGTATAATTTATTAAATTAGTAGAAAATTTTTGCTTATTTAATAAAATATTCTTTCATAACAGAAAGAAAGGATAAAATAAATGCAAATTCAATATTCCTTCGTTTAAGAACCGCAGCCGTAATTATGATATGTCTGGCACTTCTTATTACTATGCTTCCTTTTTCCGCTGCTGCGCAGACTGAACATACCCGAAAGGTCGTGCGTGTCGGCTGGTACGATTCATCATATAATCAAGTGGATGCGTCAGGAAGAAAGACCGGATATTCTTATGAGTATCAGCGAAAGCTTGCTGCTTACACCGGCTGGACTTACGAGTATGTAGAAGGAAGCTGGGCGGAGCTTTTTCAGAAGCTTAAGGATGGCGAGATAGACCTGATGAGCGGTGTTACTTACACAGAAGAACGAACAGAACAAATGCTGTTTCCCGATTACAAAATGGGAAGTGAGGAGTATTACATCTATATCTCGGCAGACAATGCCGATAAGTTTCAGGATGATTACACCTATTTTAACGGCAAGAGTATAGGTGTAAATAAAGGAACAGTCCAGGCAGGCTATTTTAAAAAATGGGCAGAGAAAGAAAATGTTCATGCAAACCTCGTTGAATTAGCTTTAACGGAGGGTGAATCAGTTGCCAAGCTGTTAAACGGCAAATTGGACGGATTCATCACGCTGGACACCTATTTTGACACGGACGCCATGATCCCTGTTGCGAAGATCGGCTATTCCGATATATATTTTGCGGTCAGCAGAGAGCGTTCTGATCTGCTTGAAGACCTGAACATGGCGCTCAGGTACATTCAGAACGAGAACCGTTTTTATAACGATGACCTGTATGCAAAGTATGTGCAGAACACAGGCGTACATCTGTTCGCTGACAGCAGGGAAAAGGAATGGCTCACTAAGCATGGCGCAATAAAGGTCGGATATCTTGACAATTACCTTGCGTTCTGCGCAAAGGATGAAAAAACGGGCGAGCTGACAGGCGCGCTGAAGGATTTCCTTGAAGAAGCATCAGGGTGTCTTGCGAATATACGGATAGACTTTAAAACAACAGCTTATCCTACTATGGCTGAAGCAATGCGGGCTTTGAAAAACGGCGAAATCGACTGTATATTTCCCGCAAATTACAGCGTCTATGACGGAGAGAAAAACGGAATATTTCTTACTCTGTCACTGACCGAATCGACGCTCTACACACTGGTGCGCAGCGATGACAACAAAAGCTTTACGCCTTCGGACAATATAACCACTGCCGTTGAAAAGGATAATCTCAATTACGGTTCGATACTGCTCGATCATTACCCGGACTGGAATACTCTTGAATGTGACAGCATTCAGGACTGCATCAAGGCTGTGTCGGAACGCAGAGCGGACTGCTTTCTGATAAGCAGTTACCGCTATAACAATCTGAGCAAGCTGTGTGAACAATACCATCTGATAGCCCTTGACACAGGCAACAACATTTCATTCAGTATTGCCGTCAACGAAAACAATACCGAGATATATTCCATTCTTGACAAGATAGTGAATATCGTGCCTGAAACAACGATAAATATGGCGCTGACACAGTATTTTTCCGAGGATCAGGCGACGGATATCAGCTTTTTTGAATTTGTGAGGAGATATCTGTTTATAGTAATTGCTGTCGCTGTGCTTATCGTTGCAATGCTGATGATGATAATTTTTCAGCGGCGTCTTATCTTGGCTGAACAGAATGCCAAAAAGCACCGTCAGCTTGCGGATGATCTTAGCAGACGTGTATATGTGGATGCTCTGACGTCAGTGCGCAACAAAGGCGGCTATGATGATTATATCCGTATGCTCCAGGAACGTCTTGAGTGCAGGGAGGTCACGGATTTTGCAATATGTATGTTTGACTGTGATGACCTCAAGATCATAAATGACAAATACGGACATGACAAGGGCGACGAATATCTGAAAACAGCAGTGCGTCTTATCTGCAGAACATTCCAGCACAGTCCGGTGTTCAGGCTCGGCGGCGATGAGTTCTGCGCTATCCTTCAGAATGAAGACCTGCAAAGCGCTGATGAATTGAAGGCAAAGTTTATTTCGGAAAGCAATATGATTAACAGCTCAGCGAAGAACGACTGGGAAAAGGTCAATGTTTCGATAGGTATTGCAAGGTATGACGCCAATGCCGACAGCTCGGTCGAGGATACAGCTTCCCGCGCCGACAAGATCATGTACGAAAACAAACGCAAAAGAAAAACCGGACGGGATATCCGGTAAAATAAAAAAATGCTCACT
>CADBPE010000005.1 GCA_902796475.1 uncultured Ruminococcus sp. | reverse complement strand
TGTGTTTGAGTTTTGGCTTGATGTTTTGGGGCGCGGGCGATTGCTTGCCGCCGAAATCGGGAGCGCAGGCTCTGCGCCAAGCCTTTGAAAAGGCTTGAGCGAAACTTTTGTGTTTGAGTTTTGGCTTGATATTTTGGGGCGCGGGCAGCTTGCCGCCCGCCCGCTATACTGCGTTGAATATATCGGATATCTTGTACCATGTCGGAAAGTTGACGGCGCCTGTTACCGGAAGGGAAAATACCCGCTGGAACACACGGACACTGTTTTCTGTCTTTGACCCGTAAATGCCGTCAACCGATAGCTTGGGAATCAGCGGGAAATTATTGGATATCCGATTTAACTGCGACTGTATCACCCGCACGTTCTGCCCCCTTGAACCTACTCGCAGTACACCCGGAAATGAGATCGGTATGCCCTGTACCTTGCGGGCTTCTTTCAGTACAATGTCATATCCGTAGTAGTATTTCAGTATCTGAATGGCAGTGTAGCCCTGCTTGGCAAGGTCGGCTGAACCCCATTGACTGAGCCACCCTTCACGCTTTACACGTCGGCCGTCACAGTATTGCGTGAAAAGCGGTTGTCCGATGTCGCTTTTTGAAATGTAAAGATTGAACACCTCGTCCGTTACATCTGCGATCTCCTGAAAAATGTTCCGTCCGTAGAAAAAAGCCTGATCGTATGCGGTCGAACTGGTGATGGTGAAATCGTAACCCTTGCTGCGGTACCATTCTGTGTATACACGGCTCAGTGTAAAGGAAATGATCGCAAGAATATTGGCTTTCAGGGCTTCGCGTCCCCAGGTGGCGTAAATTTCGGAGCTTGCAACGTTGTTGATATAATCCTTGAAGGTCAGTGTGTAATTCTTTGCGCTGCTGTCAGAGGGTACGCCGTCATGCACAACTATGAACTCCGGAATGACCGGCTCCGGCAGAACAACAAGATTTCCCGGAAAAGGCAGCTTTTTTATTTCAGACTCCGGTATCTTTTCCGGATAGTCGCCCCATAGAACAGGATACGGAATGTCAATGCTGTCATCGGGTGAGATGAAGGCGATATTCTGAACTGCGGTGCTGTCGGGAAATACCTGCACGTTCCGGATGGAAACATCTTCATATCCCTGAAGCGATGCGGTAACATCATACTGGCTGAATGGGCGCGGCATGTCGTTATCCTGAGAATACTGCAGCGGCGGCGCAGGCAGACGTATCGGAGGCAGCTGTCCCTCTGCGTTTGCACTGTATTCGGCTATGATATCTCCCTGCGGATAGGATACCGTCACTTTTGCATTATCTGCGGGATATGCGATGTTCTGTAAAAAGGTGTTTACCCGCAGCACACCAAAGCTGTCATTAGGATCAAATTCTGTTGTCAAATGCTGTCACCTCTTGAATATAATGAAAAACAAAAGCAAATTCCACTGAGAAAGCTATTCTCACTAAAGACTATCCGTTTCCGCCGACCTTGTAATCAACGGAGGTCTCACGGAGGTAAATGAAGCTGTTGTACAGGTTCAGCTTGCCGTAGCCCCATTTTACATTAGGATATACAATGCCGTCGTCACGGTCGCAGCCGCCTATGAGCAGGCTTTTTATCAGATCACCGTTGATTGTCGGCATGTTGTTCTTTATAATGCCCCATTCCATAAGCAAAGCGGATGCGCCTGCGGTGATTGCCGCTGCTGCGCTGGTGCCTGTCATGGTGCCGAAGCCGGCAGGATATACCCCTCGGACCCCTACGCCCGGCGCTGCAAAGTCGGGAGCCATGCGGGGCATTCTTGTCGGACCCCATGAGGACGAAACGGAAAGACTGCCGTCCTCGGTGTTGTATGCGCCGCAGGTGATGGAGCGAAGGGCGGCCGCAGGATAAACAATAGTATATTCCGGCACAGGGCGCAGAAATTCCACCTCACTGCATACCTGACCGGTAATGGGCAGCCATGCCCAGTAGCCGCCGTCGATCACGGAATCTCCGAAAATGCGGATATCCCAGATGCCTTCGGTAGCGTTTTCAAAGCCTACGATCATGTTGTTGTTGATGTCCTTGAAATAGCGTATGAATACCCGTGTTTCTTCAAGAATCAGCTTTTCCGAAAATTCCAGACCTGAACGGAAGGGCATGCGCGGAATGACCTCTCCGGTAGGTGAGATTATTCCCAGTGACAGCTTATCGAATGCCGGTCCGAATATTATGACCGAAAACGAAGCTCCCTGACGTCCTACCTTGATGCTGACGTTCTCTACGGTTTTGCCGGACATGAGCTTGCCCTGAGTGTGATGCCTTGCATTGGCTTCGTTGCCGGCAGCCGTTACAAATGCCACGCCCGCCCGCTGCGACACAAAGGATATATACTCTTCAAACAGTGTGTTGCCGTCATGGGCGCTGGTGTTGGAGCCCATGCCTATGCAGATGACGACAGGACGGTTGTATTCTATGGACTTGTCCAGAATGTATTTGATGCCGAGAAGATAGTCCGAGGATTCGTATAGTTCGGGGTCGTCCGGAGAGAGTAGATATCTGCGGATGTAGAAATCCCTTGCGCGGCGGAGCTTTACGGCTATGATATCTGCGCCCGGAGCAGCGCCGATATATTCGTCTGTTTTTGAAGCAGCCGCGACAGATGCCAGAAATGTGCCGTGACCATCTTCATCTATATGCGGAACGATGCTGCGCGGCGATGAACTGCGCAGTGCTGTGTTGATGGTTTCGCTGTCGTAATCCGAGCCGAAATACAGTCCCGGACTTCTCGGTCCGTCAATGGTCTGATCCCAGATGCTTAGTATCTTGCTGGAGCCGTCCTCGTTCTGAAATGCTCTGTTTGTGTAGTCGATGCCGGTATCTACAAGACCGATTATCACTCCGCTGCCGGAAAGATCGAGAAACGGCTGATTCAGCACCTGAGTTATCCCGCTCCTGTCGTTGCTGATGGAGTCGAGGGGCGACATTATTTTAGGGTAAAAGCTCAGGAAGTCGCTGCCGAGATCCATAAGAAGTCCCTTGATGTACTTTTCGTTTGTGTAAACTATCATGTAGTTGTTGGCAAGCTCGGTACCGAAATGGAGGTATGGTTTGTCACGGGCATATTCGCGGAAGCGTGGTGTGTTTATTACCTGAAAATCCACTGTTGTGGGAAGCTTGACATATTCTTCAAGCGGAAGAGCGTCCTCATTGTCCAATGCATTTCCTCCTTATTATTGAATGTCAGGGGATGTGCTGAAACTAAAAACACAAAAGTTTCGGCGGCAAGCTGCCGGCGCAGAGCCTGCGCACCCGATTTCGCGTTCACAGATAAACAGGCGGAAATGTAATTACCCGCGTCTGGAATATAGTAAGAGCCGCGATGCGTGTTTTTCGGTTTGGGCAAACTATCAGCGCGAACAAGGGGGCGGCAGCTTGCCGCCGCAGAGCCTGCGCTCCCGTGTTAGTTTTGGAAACGTTTTTCATTCAGATAGATAACATCTTTCAAATTGAGTTTCACGGATTCAGATATTAAATAAGCCGTTGTCAGAAGTACGGTCTTTTCAGAAGGACAGCCGTGGAAAAGCACCGTCAGCATATCTTACGGCGTATGAAAGTGAAGCTTCGAGGCACAGCCGTCCGTAACCGAAAGCCGGGTCGGGATATTTTGTTCCGATACGGCGGCGGGCGCCCAGACGGAGAAAGGCTTTTATTCTCTCACCGTAAAAGAAAGGCGAGTTTCCGTTGGTAATGCCCCATTCCATAAGCAGAGCGGCGGAGCCTGTTACAAACGGAGCGGCAAAGCTGGTGCCGGTAAATGAATCGTAACCGCCTCCTGATGCGGCAGAGATGATATTCACTGCCGGAGCTTCAATATCCGGAATGCGCCCTGTGCATACCTTGCCGCCTACACCTGAAAAGGGCGCGATACTGCCTATCCTGTCGTTGTAGCCTGCCACACGGATAAGCTTTTCGGCGGTTGCCGGAAGCGTCATGGTGTTTTGTGAATCCGGGTCGGAAAAATAGGTGCGGGAGCTTACTTCTTCAAGAGTGGGAAGCCATGCGTCAACAGAGCCGTCAACAATGTTTGAAGGAATGAGCCGCAGAAGCCAGTCACCTGCGGGAATAAAGCCGTTTTCGGAGTAGACCTCAATAAATATCTCCTGTGAAACGCTGTATCTTCTTGGCTGACCGTAAACGGCGTTCATTACAAGACCGCCGGTGCGTATGGTTTTGTACTGACTTTCGGTGTCGATCACACCAGAGGAAAGCCCGCTGGGGAAAATAAGCTCGAATGAAAAGCTGTCGGCAAAGTTTTTCCAGAGTGAAACATAAAAGCGTTCTATCCCGGCTGCGGTGAAAAATTCGATCTCTTTAGTTTGTCCCTGTATCACCCGTCCCGAATAGTGGTGTCCGGCGGAGCCTTCGTTGCCGGTAGGCGCAACGATCACATTTTTCCAGACATTCGCAGCCTGTGTGAGATATTCTTCAAAAAGAGAGGTGCCGTTGTGGGAGCCTTCATTCATGCCGAAGCTGAGATTTATCGCAACGGGCTTATTCTGTTCGCGGGATTTATCGGTGACATATTTTACTGCCCGCATTATGTCAGTGCTTTGGGCAAAAAAGTCGTTTCCGCGATTGCCTACCTTTACTGCTATAATGTCGGCAAGCGGCGCGACTCCCACATTTTCACCGCCGGACGCTGCGCCGCTGCCTGCTGCTATACCCGCTACGGCTGTTCCGTGACCGACAAGATCTCTTGTAGGCACCAGTTCAAGCGGCGCTGTGCTTTGCAGAGCCTCGTTTATCATTTCCGCAGAATATTCGCTGCCCTTGTAAAAGCCCTTGGGAGGAGAGCCGCTTATAGTCTGATCCCAGATAGAGAGTATCCTTGTTGAGCCGTCCTCGCTGCGGAAATCAAGATGAGTGTAGTCTATGCCTGAATCTATGATAGCCGTGATAACTCCGCGCCCTTTCAGGTCGTAGCCGTTTTTGCTCTGAACGGGAGCGATACAGCTTGAACTGAGCTGATAGCTGCTGCCGACATAAAGTCTTTTCGGCAGCTCGATATCCTCGATCTCGGGCAGAGAATACAGGGAGCCGAGCGCATCGGGGAAAATATCGATAACTCCGTAGCTGTCGGAGAGAGCTTCCGCCTGAGCGTTCAGACGTTCTTCAATGGCTTTTATATCACCGTTGTACTTTACTATCACTTCCATACGGCAGCCTCCTTTAACAAGAGCGTGTGTCCATGAAATAATATGCGCAGCTGTATGTAAAAATTCATGCTCCGGAAAATACAGAAGAATGCAAAAAAAAGCGTCCCGCAGGAGATCATCCTTCGGGACGCTGTTTTATGTATGTGAATATGTAATTTTATTTGGTTACTGTGAGAGTCAGAGTCTTGCTCTTGGGAGTTCTGTCGTCGTCGTATGCGTATATGCGGATGTCATATTTTGTGGCAGATGCAGGAGTGAACAATGCAGCGGTCCTGGGGCTGAAGTCGATGAGCTTTGACCATTTTTTAGCGCTTGACTTTTTGCAGTATACGGAATAGTAATAATCGCCCCTGCCGTTCTTTGCGCTGCAGCGGATCTTTACCTTTTCACCAAGCTTTATTGTGTCTTTTGAAAGTGATGAGGTGTTTTCGATAGGACGATATACCTTGACAGAGAAATCCTTTTTGGAAACTGCACCGTCAGCATCCTTTGCGATGACCTTGATGTCATAGTTCGTTATTGCCTTGGGATAAAACTTGTTTTCATATGTCGGATTCTTGATAGCCGTCCAGACGGATGAAGATGACTTTTTGTAGTAGATGCTGTATTTTACCTTTTTATCTGTGCCGTCTGATGAAGGATAGATCATGACGCTGCTGCCGAGAGGTACTGCGTATGAAGAGATCGTTGAGGTGTTTGTGAGCTTTGTAACAGGCTTAGACTCGATGACCTCATATCTTACAGGCCATACATAGAATGAATCATAATCATTTGGTAAGAACCTGTCCCCCTCATCCTGAACGGACTGATCTTCTACTGATGTGGTGTCGAACCATACCTTTACAGTAAGCGACATACCGGGTTTTGTCTCAACGCAGCAGGATGTCTGGCTGTTATAGGTGCGGTTATAGGCAGGCTCATAGTCGCCCCAGTTGTTGCTCCATGAGTTGTTTGTACGGATCTTGAACTGTACGCCGGAGAAGCCTCTTGAAACAAATTCGCCTGTGCCGTTATCTGTAATGGATTCTGAGATCATATCTTCTGTTACTGATGGGATCTCGATAATGCCCTCATAGATACCATCGTTGTCATTGTCGTTCATAGGAATATCATCTTCGCCGGAAGATCCCCAATTGTTGAACGAGCCCACAATGCCTATGGATAACCCGTTGATGTCGCTGCTTTCGTACATTAAAGGACTATTGGCGGCAAAAGCCGGAATGGAAGCAGGTATGGCAATTACACCCGCAAGAGCAAGTCCGAGTAATCTTGTTTTTTTCATTTAACATACCTCCTGAATATTTTTGGCAAGTGTTTGCTGTTAATATAATACGTTTGTGAACGCGGATTGTCAAGCGTATTCAATGAAAAGTCTATATAAAAAATAAGAGAGCGGATTTTCGATTTTTTATAAATATCGCAAAAAGGCAGGCGCAAACCGTAAGGTCTGTACCTGCCGTAACATCATATCTCTGAAATAAGCTTTTGCTTTTCGGATGCGAATTCTTCTTCTGTAAGCAAACCGGCGTCATACATGAGCTTGAGCTTTTCGACCTTCTGGCTGAAGTCTGACATGGAGTCGGACGCTTCGTTTTCCTCCGGAAATGCCGGCTCCTGGATCTCAGGCTCATAAGCGGCTGAGAAGTCTTTATTATGTGACGATCTTCGCTCCTCTTTCTGCTGAGAAAGCCTCTGCGCATTTTCAAGCTGCTCAATTGACGCAAAATGCTTTTCCTTTATCTTGAGAATGTTTTCCCTGACCTCCGAAAGATCACAGTGGTCAAGGAACAATGCTACATAGGAGCTTTGCATTTCATTGCTCATCAAATAAGGCGATTCGTATAAATAGCCGAGAATAAGGCAGTCGGAATCGTTGACTTTTTCGATCTCTATGCTTTTAAGCATTTCGTAGTCTATCTCTACCTCGGTTTCAAACGTTGTAAGACCGGTCTGTCCGTAGGAAAGCCCCTTGCATTGTAAAAAGGTGCTGCATATATTCAGATACATGGGTATCTTTTTAAGAAAGCTCTTTTTGAATTCGCCGGTGTATGAATAAATATTTCTCCAGGAGTGCTGTTCCGTAATTATCATTCCAATACATTTATTTTTATTCCAAGGTCTGCAAGCTGCTGAGGATCAACGTCTGCGGGAGCGTTGGTCATAGGCTCGCTGGCGTTCTGTACCTTCGGGAAGAGTACAACGTCACGCAGAGTAGGCGCGCCAAGCATCTGCATAACAAGACGATCCAGACCAATGCCCATGCCGCCGTGAGGCGGTGCACCGAACTTGAAGGCATCCATCAGGAAGCCGAACTTCTGATAGGCTTCTTCATCCGAAAGACCGAGCATGGAGAACATCTTCTTCTGCAGGTCGGGATTTGTGATACGGATAGAGCCTGATGAAAGCTCTGTTCCGTTGAGGACCATATCGTATGCCTTTGCATAGACCTCGCCCTTGTCGCCGTCGAGCTTGTCAAGACAATCATCTGTGGGAGATGTAAAGGGGTGGTGCATTGCGATCCACTCGCCGCTTTCCTTGTCGAACTCGAAGAAGGGGAACTTTACGACCCAGAGGAAGTTATATCCGGGCTTGATAAGGTCAAGCTTCTTTGCACATTCAACACGCACAGCGCCAAGAGTTGAAAGCACCAGCCCGTTGTCGGCGTCTGCTACTACCAGAACGACATCGCCCTTTTCGGCGCTTGTTTTTGAAATAATTGCGTTCATCTCGTCCTGAGACATGAATTTTGCAAAGCTTGATGAAATGCCGTCGTCGGTCATGCGTATCCATGCAAGACCCTTTGCGCCAAGACCCTTTACAAACTCGGTGAGCTTGTCGATCTCCTTGCGGGTATAGGTCTTTGCGGCGTTCTTTGCAGTCACTGCGCGGACAGAGCCGCCGCCGGCAAGAGCGTTCTTGAACACGGCAAATTCTGATGAGGCTACCTCGGCGCTGATGTCGGTTATTTCCATATCAAAACGGGTGTCGGGCTTATCGGAGCCGTAGCGCTCCATTACCTCGTTGTAGGTGTAGCGCGGGAAGGGGGTGGGAATGTCTATGTCCATAACGTCCTTGAAAAGACGCTTGATGTATCTTTCTCCAAGATCAAGTATATCCTCCATATCGACAAAGGAAAGCTCAAGGTCGATCTGAGTAAACTCCGGCTGTCTGTCTGCTCTGAGATCCTCGTCACGGAAGCAGCGGGCGATCTGCATATATCTGTCAAATCCGGCAACCATGCAGAGCTGCTTGTACATCTGCGGCGACTGGGGCAGAGCGTAGAAGGAACCCTTGTGTATTCTTGAAGGGACCAGAAAATCACGGGCGCCTTCGGGCGTGGACTTGATGAGCATAGGAGTTTCCAGCTCGATGAAGCCGTTCTCGTCAAAGAAATCCCGTGTTACCTTGGCTACCTTGTGGCGGAAGATCATATTCTTCTGCAGTTCGGGACGTCTGAGGTCAAGATAACGGTATTTCAGTCTTGTAAGCTCGGCGGTGGGGCAGTTGTCGATGATCTCAAAGGGAGTAGTCTCGCTCTCTGAAAGAATACGAAGCTCCTTGACCTCGATCTCGATGTCGCCGGTCGGGATATCCTTGTTCTTGGAGCTGCGCTCACGCACGATGCCTCTTGCGCCGAGAACAAACTCTGAACGCACCGAAGCTGCCTTGTCAAATACAGCCTTATCGGTCTGATCGTCAAAAGCAAGCTGTACGATGCCTGTTCTGTCGCGCAGGTCGATGAAGATGAGCTGACCCAGATCTCTCTGGCGCTGTGTCCAGCCGCATACAACGACTTCTTTGCCGATATCTGCGGAGGTGAGCGTACCGCAGTAGGTGGTTCGCTTCATTCCTGTCAAAAATTCTGCCATTGTCATTACTTCCTTTTTCTTTTTGATATGTTTATTTGCGTTTTATCAACTCTTCATGCTGTTGAGCTGTTCAAGAAGGGAGGAATTGCTCTCTTCAACATAAGCTGAGAAGAATGCGTTAAAGAATCCCTCGTCCAGCGGCACAACGGTTTCCTTGCCGCCGTTCATGTTGCGCAGCTTAGCGCAGTTCTGTTCAAGCTCGCTGTCACCTATTACCATAGAGAAGCGGGCTTTGATCTTGTCTGCATATTTCATCTGAGCCTTGACGCTTCTGCCGACGATATCGCCCTCGGCAATAAGAGAAGCGCTGCGCACACCCTCAATGATATTGAAGGCCTTGAGCTTTGCCTTTTCACCGATGCCAAGCACATAAAGGTCGCACACAGGCGGTTCGGGGATATCTATTTTCTGCTCTTTAAGCAGCAGGAGAAGTCTTTCCATACCCATGCCGAAGCCAAGAGAAGGAGTATGCTGTCCGCCCAGTTCTTCTATAAGACCGTCATATCTGCCGCCGCCGCATATTGTGCCTATATCATTGGCTACAAACTCAAACACGGTCCTTGTGTAATAGTCCAGACCTCTTACGATGGCGGGGTTTACTCTGTATCTCAGCTTTGCGGCGTCCAGACAGCTTTTTACCTCTTCAAAGTGAGTATTGCAGTCCTCGCAGAGGAAGTCGAGCACCTTGGGGGCATTCTGAGCTATCTGAGAGCATATAGGGCTTTTGCAGTCGAGTATTCTCATGGGGTTGCGTTCAAGACGTGAACGGCAGGTGTCACACAGTTCTACCCTGTGCATGCCGAAGTATTCCTTCAGGGCAGCCGTATATTTCGGGCGGCAGCTTGGGCAGCCGATGGAGTTCAGCTCCAGATGTATATTCTGTACTCCGAGTCTGTCGAATATTGAATTTGCTGCGCATATCACCTCCGCGTCTGCAAAGGCGGAAGCGGCGCCGTATACCTCCATGCCGAACTGGTGGAATTCTCTCTGTCTGCCGTAATTTTTCTTTTCATAACGGTAGCATGCGGTGAGATAGTACGCCTTTATGGGATAACCGTCGTTGTAAATGCCGTGTTCAAGCATAGCTCTTGCAGCGCCTGCGGTACCCTCAGGCTTGAGAGATATGGTATCGCCGCCCTTTGTGGTAAAGGTGTACATTTCCTTCTGCACGATATCGGTGGTATCGCCTACCGAGCGGTCGAAAAGCTCGGTGTGCTCAAACACAGGTGTTCTTATTTCTTTGAAGCCGTAGGACTGAGCCTGTTTGCGCATGATGTCCTCAATGAACTGCCATTTATAGCTGTCCGCAGGCAGGATATCCTCTGCTCCGTATACTCTGTTTGTAATAAGCTTCATATTTTATCGCTTCCCTTCAAGCTTTCGGTTTGTTCTTTTATTATACAATAGTTCCTTGATTTTATCAACTGTCTTTATGAGGACTTTCGGGGGGAAAAAATCAAATTTGACTTACGGTTTTTCTAAGCCTCAATGTCAGCAACATAAGAAAAACACAAAAGTTTCGGAGGCGGCGGCAAGCTGCCGCTCCCGATTTCGCGTTCACAGAAAAACAGGCGGAAATGTAATTGCCCGCGCCCAAAAATAACACCCCAAAACTCAGACACAAAAGTTTCGCTCAAGCCTTTTCAAAGGCTTGCGGATTCCAAAGGCAGAGCCTTTGGTCGCGCTCCGCAGAGCGCGAAATCCCTATGCTACAAGCGCTCCGCAGGGGTGAATCAAAAAACAGT
>CADBPE010000004.1 GCA_902796475.1 uncultured Ruminococcus sp. | reverse complement strand
GTCCCGCTTCCGACCATAATACCCGCTTTCAATTCCGCTGCATAGCTCAGCGGAATCCTGTTTTCCCCGATATTGTACAGCACAAAGCAGTTGTTGCGATCCAGTATCAGACCTGTCATGGCACTGTTCCTGATCTGCTGTACATGGTCTTCCAACTCATATTTCATTTCAACAGAGCTGTAGAAAAACGGTTTATCCGAAAGCAGAGAGGTATGTATTAATGCAGAACCGACTTGATACGGCTGCGAACGTCTGCGGCTGAACACATATGGCTTGATATCCGGCTAAAATTCAATATCAGCTAGTCTCTATACCTTGGGGTGTAAATTATCTTAAAACCTTTGATTTCATCAGGGTTACAAGCACAAAAGCGTGATAACGCTCCGGCTTCCCGAAAACAGAGTTTTGTTATCAAAACTTGTGAATGATAACCAACAGCTTTTGATCATATATCACCCTGTATCCCGTTCGGAAACCGTAATAATTGTTTGGGTTTTCTGACCGATACGGCTGCACAAAACAATATCCATCCGCTTATCATCGACCATGAGCATAGTCGAAATAATGTTGATGACATGATGGATCTCAATATTGTCGTTGTCGCGGATTATTTTTTCGTTATCCGGCGTATAGGCTGAGCGAATGACGATCAGGGCATGGCGTATCTTTTCCGGCTTCTGTTCTTCAACATATTTCCGGAGAGCGTTTGCAAGCGGTTCAATGATATAGCCGTCAGAATTGACGGAACGATTCTTCGGGAGCAGATATGGGAGCGAGATAGCGATACGGCTATCCTTGAGATTCTTGACGGTAATATCCAGTTCCTTAGCCGCAGACGAAAGATAGTATTTCTTGTCCACATCAGCATCAAGAACTGTTGCCATGCGAGTCTGATTTGTCAACTGTTCCATCTGCAAGGCAAATTTCATATATTGCTTTCTGAACTCCGACTCGCTTTCCTCCTGGTACATACTCATCGCCATAGCCTTGATCTGATCGAGTGAGCGTATCAGTGTATTGAGTTGTTTGTACTCCATTGGTCGTGTCCTCCTTTTTTAAATAATAAAAGCACCTATCTTTCGACAGATGCTTTGTAATTATGATATTCAACCATTTTCGTCTAAAATAATATCGAGCATTTGAGCATAGCTGAAACAAGAACATTGGTTTCATTCACTGCATATTATTTAATTTATGCGCCTTACTTTCTTGCCTGTGCGATCTCTTCGTTGATCTCGTCTAAGTTCATGTCTAAAATGCCGGTTTCTTCTGCGATTTTGCTTGCTTTCTTCAACGCTTCAAAACCTTTGTTTGTTGTGTTTTCTTCAATTTTCATACTGAATGGTACTCCGTTTTTCCGGATCCATCTTGTATCAGACAACATTTCTCACTTCACTTTCTATATTATAACGGTAACGGTACGCCGTTATAATATCAATAATGTATGGCATTAAATATCATAGCTTTCGATCTTACCATCTCTGCTCACCGTACAAAGCGCAATGCAGTTGATCTCCCTTAAAATGCTGTTGCCTATAAGGTTGGCTTCCTTCTCATTCTCAACGATAACAATACGCTTAGGCATATTCTTTTTATCGGTATTCTGATTGATGGCGGTGACTGCTATACGATATGTTTTTGATGATAAAACTACCACTTCATAAAGCGTACCTTTTGAAACGAAAACCACCTGTATGAAATCCCTTCCTACATAGTGCTGCGTAATATCGTCAAATTGAGTCAGTACCCAAAGAGCTTTGATCCTGTCATAGTTGATCTTTCCCGAAAAAAGGGGAACACAGTAGGCGTCCTCATTTTCACGATAAGCTATGTACTTATCAAGCACCAACTGCTTCAGTCGTCGGTCAAGATATCTGATGATCTTATCATTTACATAATCGTATTGGCTCACACAGAAAAGCTGCTCCATCAAAGCTCTCGGAACATATTCATATTGCCTGACAACATCTATAATATCTTCTTCACTCATCCAATCACTCCATTCTGATAATAACGGGCTTTTTTAAGGGAAGCCCGTTTGAAAACCTTGATAAACTCTCATTATTGCTTAACAGCAAATACTTTAAATACGGTATAGCTTTCATGTTCTTCAAGTATCTGTGCCTTGTTTGGAATGAAAACTCCGTCCTTGAATATCAATACACTGCCGTTATGCCTGCTGTTTGTTTTTTGTATACGGTTTGCTTCCGTAATCTCTTTCTTTGAAGCTTCCAAAAGGGGAACTGGTTCCCCTTTTTCGGGAGTGCCGCATTCCGTGTCCTCTTTTTTTGAAGCTTCCAAAGGGGGAACTGGTTCCCCCTTTTTCGGGAGTGGCGCTTTCCGTGAGATCGTGAAGCCCGGGACCTTCCGCAAGGCTCTGGAGAGCGGGGGGAGAGTCGAGCTGAAGCTCAACCACGAGCGGACGCTCTGCGACACGGCAAGCGGTCTGGAACTGAGGGAGGACAACGTAGGACTGTATGCTAAAGCGGAAATTAACGACAGGGAGACAGTCGAAGCCGCAAGAGCGGGCAGGCTTACGGGTTAGAGCTTCGGCTTTGTGTGCCGCGCGGATACCCGGAAGAAGGACGAGGACGGCACGGAGCTGGAGCGGACAGGACCGTAAGCGCGAGCGAGACCGCAAAAGCGGCACTTGATGCGAAGTACACGGCAATAACTGACCGTGTGGCGTACCTGAACGGCACTGCGAGCGACGATCAGAGAAAATGTTCCACAGGCTTGTAAACAGCTTCATAACGAAAACTGCAAGGAGGAGAAAGGATGGAAAAAACACACCCCGCAGGGATGAGCCTGCGGGGCTGTTTGTTTATGCGGGGCGGGTGCACGTTCAGGGCATCATCGGTGTTAGACACTAATGTATGCTTGCGTGAGATCAGTGTTGATATGCATTTAAGATATTGTAAATAGTATCATAATCGTTCGGGAGAAGACCTTTACACCAATTATCACGGCTTGTTCCGGTTCCGTATATATCTGAAAGGCTCATTTCGGTCCCGTTGATACTTAATCCTGTTAACGCGATTTTGACAGGGACAGAGGATGTATCGATATAAGTATTAGAATATGTGTATATAGGGTAGTTTGCCCCATTATAATAGAAACTGATCAAGGGGGATCCATTAAGCCCATAGTAATTCGCAAGGTCGCCGTCAAAGGTAAGGTAACAAATACGTCCTCCTTCTTGAGAGGAATCAAGGTTCAACTTAGGATCGTTTATCAAGCTCATCTGGTAAGCATAAGTTTTGTAGCTGATCGTATCAAACCCTGTGGCGGTTTTCTTGAATGTAAATTCAATCGGTAGACCGTCAAATTCTAAGGAAGTGTTGAGCGTTACAGTCATCCTTATAGTTGACCCTTCTTTAAGCATATCACTCATGTCAGATTCGGGCGGTTCGTTTACGGTAACGCTGCAGGTCGCCGATTTGCCGCCATAGGCTGCGGTTATGGTGGCGGTTCCCTTTGCAATAGCGGTTACTTTGCCCTGAGAGTCTACTACCGCTACCGTATCGTCGCTTGATGTCCACGCTGCGCTGCCTGTGGGCGCGGGGGTTATTGTGGCGGTAAGTGTTTCGCTTCCGCCGACAGTCAGCGTTGCATTTGTCTTATTGAGCGTAACGCTTTCTGTGGGGGTAGCTGTCCACTGCGCATAAAGAGTGGTATCCGCCGTGGCAGTGAAGGAAGCGTTGTCTGCATAAGCAGTGCCTGTGCCGTCAGCCTTGGTGTTCCAGCCGCTGAAGGTATAGCCCGTCTTTGTAAAGGGATTCTGTGTAAGGTTCTGTGCAGTGCCTTCGGTAAAGCTCTGGGTGGTGTTGTCTGTGCCCTCTACACCCGGCACGAAAGTGACCGTATATGTTGCGGCTGCCTGGTGATCGGCTGCTTTCCACTGAGCGTAAAGGGTCATGTCGGTGTATGCGGTGAACTTAGACCCGTTTGCATAGGCTGCGCCGTCGCCCTCTTTGTCGGTGTTCCAGCCTGCAAATTCAAAGCCATCGTTGGTAAATTCATTTGCGGGGAGAGTAGCTTCTGCTCCGCGCTTGATGGTTTTTGCCGTCATATTGCCCGTGCCGCCGTTAGCGTCAAAGGTAACGGTATTGGTCTGATAGTACGTTGTCTTAAACGGACTAAAGCCGGTGGTGTAGAACCAGAGGATGCCGTCTGCGGCGTTATAGCCCCATTTATTCTCTGCCAAAGCCTCTCCGTTGTGCGTAAAGGACGTGACGCTTAGACCCTTGCCTATGTCCATCCTTACAAGATACTCCGTTCCGTCGGGTGTTACGGCGACGCCGTTTTTGAGCAAGGTAATGTCAAGGTCAAGCTCATAGTTGCCCTGAGCGTCCGGCTCGGGTCTGGGATTTCCCACTACCTGTACCGCAAATTCATCGGCGGTCGTAAACGTGCCTGCGGGGATAGTTACGTTTACAAGTCCGGTGTCGCTAACGACAGTCTTGTCATCGGGTGAAGGTTGGGGTACGGGCACAGGCGCAGGAATATCCTCGAACTCGGCAAGCTGATCGTAGAGCTTGTCGAAGCTGTCGGTTTCGTATGTCCACTGTGTCGCAAAGAGTTTTACCGCAAAATCAGTGCCGATAGATGCGTTCTGATACTCGTTGCCGGCGTTCTCGTCCATTTTAAGAGCGATGGTCACGGTGTGAGAATCCCCCGGGGCAAGGTTGCCCTTGGCGGTGTTATTGGCGGTGACGTTTGCGGCGAGGAATTCGGCAAGCGTACCCAACTTCCAGCCGTCCTGCAGGTCGGTGCGGTAGCTGAGCGCCTGGGCGGGGTTAACGTAGTACACGTCGATCTTCTCCGCCAGCTTGGTGTCTACCTGTGCGGTCACGGTGGGCAATATGCGTACCTCATATTTCAGCGCGAGGCTGCCTGTGTTTTTGATCTGAATGTGGCGCGCCGTGGTGTAGCCGGGCTCCCACAGCTCGTCCGCCGTGAAAATAGCATCGGTCTCGGCGTCCTTCCATTCAATAGTGTCACTTGTCGGGTTATCGCTGCCCTTCGCCCATTTCATGGCGATCTGCAGGTTACCAGCTTTGATGACGTTGCCCACCGAGGTGACGGTGTCGGTGAACCAAGCGAAGGTCGTGCCTGCAAACATGGAAATACTTATCGAGAGTGCAAGCACGCTTGCGATAAGTGCGCGTTTGGTTGAATGTTTTTTCATTGCTTATCCTCCTCTAAAAATTTTTATTCACAAGCCGGCAGGGCGCGCCGGCCTATAAATCTATAAAATAAGCAAAATAATAAGCATATCCGGCGGAAGCTTTCTTTCCGCAGAATATGCTTGTTAATTACCGCGCAGGGTATAAAATGGCGCAGTTATACTGTCTGTCTGTCAAATTATACGCGAACAACATACGTTTGTCAACCCTTTTTTAGAGAATTATACGAATATTATGATTAATTATATCATGAAAACTCAACTAAATCAATGACTTTTTGTTCACTTTACGTTTTTATATTGGGCGTTTCGTCGGTTTTCACTGCCTTTTTTTCGCAAGGTTTTTTGTACATCGTTCTTTACATGCCACGGCGCACAAGCGCTGTGCAGTCTAATGAAACTGGAAAATACCGTCATTAGTGTCATATATGTCACGGTGCAGGGAATAGAATCATTATAATGAAGCTGATATACCATCACCATGCCAAATGGTTTAAATAAGGCGTCATTGTCGTCATTGTATGTTACTTGGCGATCGGACGTGCATTTGATTATTCTCCGATAAGGTAAAAAGACAGATGGTATATCGTTTTCGTGACTATTAAGTGACGTTTTTTTATGTATCCCTGAACAATATATCAAAAAAATATTGATAAAGCTGTTTTAGCGTGATATAATGCAGATAATTTAATATACTAAACCGTAGAAGCGGAGATAACGGCAGTTATGACCTTACAGAGAGCCCGGTAAGCTGAGATTCGGGTATGAAACAGGCTGTCAAATGGACCGCTGAGGGCGCAGTCAAACGGAGAGCAGGAGAGCTTCTCCTTAGTATTCTGCGACGTTGGAGGCGGACGTTATCTGCCGGGGATATGTTGGTATCCCGCTGAGAGCACGGGTCGTGCCGTGAGATTAAGGTGGCACCGCAGATAGTGTAATTATTCGTCCTTAACAGAGTCCTTGTACTCTGTTAAGGGCGTTTTTTGTTATTTGCTAATACCTAACAAAAAGCAGACGATCTTTGCGGTCAAATTTCCGCCGGCAAGCTGCCGGTGCCGATTATGTTTTGAAAAAGAATATCAAACGGATACACAATTCATTTTCAAAACGTAGTTGAAAGCGAAAGCATTCCGCCTTTGTTGTCGTCCTCGGAATCCGTCAGGATTCCTGCGTCCTCCGCCGCGTCTTGCGAAAATTATCCTCGCAAATCTTAGCCTGCTTTTTATCAGGAATTAGTATTACCTGTGTTTCCTTCTGCGTGAAGGATCAACGCATACAGCCGCCGCTCTATGTTCTTGTCTCGATTTCTTTTTCGTGCTTCGCAAAGCTCATTCAATCCTTCTTCGCTGATCTCGTATTTCTTTGCCATAATTATCACCATTGACTATTATAGCACACTTTTACTATTTTGTCATCTTTTTATTGAGGATTAGTATAATATCCCCATGAGTTCAATACCCATGGGGACGAATTTTTTTTACTTAACAAATTCTTCGATCACACATTCATGCTTTTTGTCGGGACTGTCCTTGTCGTAATTTATGCCGACAAGAAGCATTCTGTCATAGTCCTTTACAGCGTCGGGATAATGTCTGTCCTTTATTTGTTTTATGGCACTGTCGGCGGACTTGTCATATTTCAGCTCGATTATGATGGGTATACCTGTCGGGTTCTGGAAATTCGGAAGCAGCAGAATATCAGCAAAGCCGTTTCCCGTGGGCATTTCCTGAATTACCGTATATTTTTCCCTTGCATAAAAATATGATATAAGAACCGTATAGCGCAAAGCCTGCTCATTGTTGTAATGCTTAGGATCGCAGCTTTCACGGTGTATCCTTTCGATATGCTCCGCGACCTCATCCGCTTTGCCGTTTATCGCAAGCTTCAGAAGCTCCTTTGACTGCTGTACAGCGTCGATACATTTTTTCCATTTTCCTTCAGCACGCATACTGGTAAGAAATTCACCGCGAACTTCCTTATTGGGAATGAAAACTTCTTCGGTTTCCTGTAAATAACTTAAATATCCCAAATGAACGAGTAATGTGAAAATATCATCACGGTTGTTCATAGATGTCATATCGTTCTGGAATGTGTTAATGTCTATTTTGATCTTCTGACCGGAAAGCAACAGTTCGGCAGCTTCGTGCAGACCATCCATATCCATAGCGATATATTTTGCCAAAGCTTCATATGTTTCTGTACGGGACCAATAATTATCATACTTTCCCATATCAATTGCCGCAACGACCGATCGCGGACAATAAAGAT
>CADBPE010000003.1 GCA_902796475.1 uncultured Ruminococcus sp. | reverse complement strand
TAATTATTTTTTATGGCAAAATGCCCCATAATATCTTGTAAAATAAACAAATAAAATGTATAATGTTATTATTAATGCTTATGCAACACTGATCGATCAGGAAGTGTCAAAATGAATACTGTTACAAGAATAGAAAACGAAAACAGAAAAAGACATGTTCTCGTCGTGGATGACGAGAATATAAACCGCATGATCCTCGGTCATATCCTTCAGGATGAATTTGAGGTGTTTTATGCCGCTGACGGTAAAAAAGCCCTGGAGTTTATTCAAAAGGAGTATGAGAATCTGTCCATTATCCTCCTTGATCTTCTCATGCCCGAAATGGACGGTTTTCAGCTGCTTGAGATCCTGAGCAATGACCAAAAGTATAAAAACATACCCGTTATCGTGCTGACCTCTGAGAAAAAGGCGGAGATACGTTCGCTGCAGATGGGCGCCGTTGATTTTATCCCCAAGCCTTACGAAATGCCTGAGGTCATACGCGCAAGAGTAAAGCGCTCTATCAAACTTGCCGAAGAAAATACCCTGCTCAATGCCGTTAAAAACGACAGCCTTACTCAGCTGTATAATAAGGAATTTTTCTACCAATATGCCCTCGATCTGGATCGCTTCCATGCCGATCAGGATATGGATATGCTTGTTCTCAATATCAACCGGTTCCATATCGTGAACGAACTGTACGGTCATAAAACCGGCGACAAGCTGCTTTTGGGGATCGCTGAAAGCCTGCGCTTCTTCCTGCAGAAAAATATCGGTCTGGCATGCAGATGCTACTCCGATACCTTCTATGTTTATATACCTCACAGGAACGATTACGATACCCTTTTCCTGAACTTTATATCTGAGGTCGAAAGCCGTTCGGGACTTTACGGTATTTCCATGCGCGCAGGCGTGTATGAAAACTGCGATAAGCAGCTTTCTCTCGATCAGCGCATTGACCGCGCTGCCCGCGCATGCAGTACCTGCAAAAAAACATACAAGTCTTCAATAGCTATGTTCGACAAGGCTCAGCTTGAAAAGGAACTTTACTGTGAAAAACTTGTACGCGAAACCGACCGCGCTCTGCGTGAAAAACAGTTTAAGGTGCATTACCAGCCGAAGTTCAACATAGAAGGAGATACCCCTGTGCTTTCCAGCGCCGAGGCTCTTATACGCTGGTACCATCCGGAGCTTGGCATGATAAGCCCCGGCGTGTTCATTCCCCTGTTTGAAGAAAACGGACTTATCCAGAAGCTTGACAATTATGTGTGGAACGAAGCGGCAAGTCAGATAAACCGGTGGAAAAAAGAACTGGGCATAAAGCTGCCTGTTTCGGTCAACGTGTCACGAGTTGATATGTTCGACCCCAGACTTGAAGAGGAGCTGCTGGATATCGTGAAGAAAAACGAGCTTTCCCCCGACGAGCTTTTTCTGGAAATAACCGAATCGGCTTATTCCGACAACAGCAGCGGCTTTATCGAAATAATCGACAGGCTGCGCAGCTGCGGCTTTAAAATAGAAATGGACGACTTCGGCAGCGGTTATTCGTCGCTGAATATGCTCTCATCTATACCGATAGATATTCTCAAGCTGGATATGGCTTTCATCCGCAAAATGTGCGATAATGAAAAGAATCTGCACATGGTCGAGATAATCATGGATATTGCAAAATTTTTAGATGTGCCTGTTGTAGCCGAGGGCGTAGAGACCGAGGAGCAGTACCGCATACTCAAAAACATGGGCTGCAACGTGATACAGGGCTATTACTTCTCAAAACCGCTGCCGCCGGAAGCTCTTGATGATATGCTGCTTACAAGAAGCGCGCCCGGGGCAAGAATAAACCATCAGCAATGATCCTGCCCGGCGGGAGCGCTGCCGGAATATATGACAGTAAAGGAGTTAATTCTTATGATAACGATAGACGCTCTTAAAGCCTTTGGAGCAAACACCGATGAGGGACTTACAAGATGCCTTGGCGAAGAAAGCTTTTATCTTATGCTGATCGAAAGCTCGCTTAATGACGATCAGATCAAAAAGCTCATCACCCAGACCGAAGCCGGCGATCTTGACGCTGCATTTGAAACAGCGCATGCTTTGAAGGGCGTTTATGCGAATCTGGCGCTTACGCCTTTGTATGAAACTGTGTTTACTTTGACCGAGCATCTGCGCTCAAGAGAACAAATGGACTACTCTCCCCTTACAACAGAATTGCTTGACCGTATGCACAAGCTTATGGATCTTGCAAAAAGCTGAGCGCTGCGCTGTAAATGCGGCTCTGATTCGTAAGGAGATGAACAGTACATGAAATTGAAGCATAAAATGCCGGCCGTTACGCCTTCCGGAAGATTAAAATATGACCGCTATCTCACTCCGCTTGACGTGTGGTCTATCGCATTCGGCTGTATAGTCGGATGGGGCTCGTTTGTTATGCCCGGCACCGACTTTCTGCCTATGGCCGGACCCTTCGGCAGCTTTATGGCGCTGGGTGTGGGCGCTCTCATTATGCTCATTATCGGTCATAACTATTCCTATCTTATGAAAAAAATGCCCGGCACAGGCGGCACATACTTATATACAAAAAAGGCCTTCGGTAAGGATCACGCCTTTATATGCTCGTGGTTCCTCAGCCTTTCTTATGTGACTATCGTGTTCCTGAACGCCACAGCGCTTTTTGTTATGGCAAGAACGGTGGCAGGAAATGCGCTGCAGTTCGGCTTCCATTATCAGGTAGCGGGGTATGATATCTACTTCGGAGAGCTGCTGCTTTCGACTTTCGCTCTTGTGGTGGTTGCGCTGCTTTTTATCAGCGGCAAGCCCTTGCTGCAGATATTGCATACCATACTTGCTGTCATTCTTTGCGGCGGTGTGCTGATTATCACCACCATCGCTATTTTCAACGTAGGACATATCGATATTTTCTCAGGCTTTGATACTCCCGACTACAACCCCACCATAGGCTTTGCAACTATCGTTCTGCTGGCGCCCTGGGCTTATGTCGGTTTCGATGTGCCTGCTCTGGAGACAGTTCATTTCAATTTTCCGCTCAGGCGCTCCGGAAGAATAATCGCTCTTTCAATAATCTTCGGCGGTCTTACTTATGCGTCACTTACTCTGCTTAGTATATGCGAGGTTCCCGAAGGCTTTGCGTCATGGCAGGAATATATCGGAAGTCTTGGCTCTCTTTCCGGCGTTCAGTCTATTCCCCCGTTTTTTGCCGCTCAGTCGCTCCTTGGACAGTTCGGACTTGCCATTATGGTCGTTATTGCTCTTGCGGCTATGTTCACGGGCATAATCGGTTCTTACAGGGCTGCCGCAAGAATGCTCTCAACTATGGCAAAAGAAAAAATTCTTTCCAAGTATTTTATGGATACCCCGTTCTGTATTTTGTTCATCATGGTCATATCCATCATAATCTCGTTTTCGGGCAGAAAAGCTCTGGTATGGTTCGTAGACCTTACTTCTCTGGGAGCTATCGTCGGATTCGGATATACCTCCGGCGCCGCCTGGAAACGCGCAAAAAGCTCCGGAAAAAAGCTGACCATGATAACAGGCATAGCCGGAACATTCATTTCCATTATCTTCCTGCTTGTAATGCTCATTTCCAAGCTCGGCCATGTAAATACCATGTGTCCGGAAGCCTTCCTGCTGCTGTCGTTATGGTGTCTGCTGGGATTCGTGTTCTACTGGCGCACAGTAAAGCATACTCCGGACGAGAATTTCAGGGGCAACTCCCTTACAAGCACCGTTCTGTTCTGTCTGCTGCTCTTCTCTGTCCTTATGTGGTACATAAAAAGCATTATTGAGCTTCCAGACGGAAGCAATCTCGACGCCGAGCTGGTCATACGCAGCGTGGTGCTGATGATAATAGCAGCCGTCGGTCTGATAGTAATGCTGTACATACAGAACAAGCTTCAAAAGAGAAACAATATTGTATGGCGGCAGAAAATAAAGGCCGAAGAGGGCAGCAAGGCAAAAACACAGTTCCTTTTCAATATGTCGCACGACATACGCACACCGATGAACGCCATAATCGGCTACACAAATCTTCTCATGGACGAAAAGGAGCTTCCTGAGCATGTGCAGGACTATATAAAAAAGATCGACACTTCGGGCAAGCATCTTCTTACGCTTATCAACGATGTGCTTGAAATGGGCATGATAGAAAACGGCAAGCTGGAGCTTCACCCCGAAGGCGGAGATATCCGTGAGACCATGAACACCTCCTTTGAGATGTTCCGTCAGCAGATGGAGAGCAAAAAAATAAGCTACACCCTGCAAATAGAGGTTCTGGATCACCCGTTCCTGGTTTATGACAAGATCCGTTTTGCAAGAGTGCTGCTCAATCTGATAAGCAACGCTTATAAATTTACGCCTGTCGGCGGCAGGGTATCTGTTGTGCTGAAGCAGACAGGCTCATACGAAGGCGGCAGAGAGCTTGAACTGCGGGTAAAGGACAGCGGCATAGGAATGTCAAAGGAATTTGCCGCCACCGTTTTTGAAGCATTCGAGCGTGAACGCACATCTACGGTGAGCCGCACACAAGGCACCGGTCTGGGCATGGCTATCACTAAAAGTATTGTTGAGGCCGCCGGCGGCACTATTAAGGTAAACACCGCTCCGAACAAGGGCACCGAGTTTATAGTTCATATCAGTCTACCGCTCTGCACCAAGGCAAAATGCGCAGAAACAGTCAGAAACGATACCGGCAAGGTCATTGATTACAGCTCAATGCGCCTGCTTCTGGTAGATGACATGGATATCAACAGGCAGCTTGCAATGATGCTTCTCAAAAAGATCGGCTTTCAGGTGGAAACTGCCGAGAACGGAAGTGAGGCTGTTGATGCGGTGAAGTCTGCCGAGCCGGGGCATTTCGATGCGGTTCTGATGGATGTACAGATGCCCATAATGAACGGCTATGAAGCTACTAAGCTCATACGGGCATTTGACGACCCGAAAAAAGCGAATATTCCTATCATAGCCGTAACAGCAAACGCATTCGGCGAGGACGTGCGGCGGGCGCTTGAAGAGGGCATGAACGCGCACATAGCAAAGCCTATCGATCCGGAAAAGCTGAAATCCGTACTGACAGAACTTCTTGTAAAATAAAAGCTGAAATCCGTACTGACAGAACTTCTTGTAAAATAAAACCTGAATCCGTGAAACCCGAATAGATGGAATAGCGGAAATCAAGATAAACAGAACTATATAAATCTAATGTTTTACTCTTTGTTTATCACCAAAGGGGTGCGCCGGCAAGCTGCGCACCCCTG
>CADBPE010000002.1 GCA_902796475.1 uncultured Ruminococcus sp. | reverse complement strand
TTAAAGTACAGACTTCCGGTTTCTACATCTCAGATGGAGTTCCTTCAAGAAAATGGGACACGAAGATGAAAAAGCGGACATATGTCCTACCCTCTTAATCATCGTGATTATGGTACAGGCTTTCAGAACCGTTATCCGATATGGATTTCCTAAAAATATTAAGGACAGAAAATTTAAATCGGATATACGTTCTCGTATTTTAATCACCGTGATAAAAATGGGTGATTGTGATTCCTTGAAAATTTTAGGACACATTATAATAGAGTAAACTTTTGATAAAGGATTACAGTTAATATATACTCATAAAAATTCAAGAATAGAACAGAATGAAAAATACTTACTCAAAGGTTATATTACAAATTCAAAAGGAGATTTTTTGTTATGAATAAATAACAAACTGTATATTCAAACATAAAAATCCATTTGAAAAAAGCAGTATAAACAAATAAAGCCTGCTTTCAATGTGAAAACAGACAAAAAACCAATGTTAGTCTTGACAAAAATGCAGTATAAGGATATATTAAAAGTAAAAAGTATCAAAGCCGGATCACCACTACCAATAGCGATCCGGCTAAGCATCAATCGTGAGAAAGGAACTCTCAGACTGACTGATACATCGTAGATATATTATATCTACTAATGCTAAATTAGTCAAGAGGCAATTCTCATCATTGATGCTGAATTGACTCTTTTTTTGACCCCGGTATTACTGCACTTTAACACGTTAAAGCACAGGTAAACACCGTATCGCAGTATATAAACTGCTGTGCTATGTTTTGCGTAGGATGCGGGGTGTTCGAGCCTTGAAAACTTCATAAGCAACTACCAAGATACTTCCCCTGATGACGGAAAATCATTTGAATAACGTAGCCGGTCGGGAGGGCTTGCCGTAATCGGTTAAAAACAGCCGTAGCAAACAAAGCCCCGCCGACAGCAATTTTTAGTCAAAATTGCCCGCCATGACAACATCAGGGTTATAATGGTACTTCTCCTCAGCCATAGCCTAAAGCAATGGGAGCGTAGTGTCGGAGACGGCAACGCAAATGACAAGGGTCAGATGCGTATGTTTCGGTTGACTACCGAAAGTCTTGGTCAGCTTGATCGAATAAAGTAGGCTCTTTGCAGGATCATCACGATCGTGCAAACGAACTACATAAAGGTGATACCCCTCTCTCTTTTCCACTGGGGGGGTATTGCCTTTAGGTGATATCATAGTAGATATTATAATTCTATTCTGTTTTGCTATGTTATCACCTAAAGGCAATGAGCCTTATCTGATTCTGAAAGGTGTGATCTTCAATGTCTCGTAAATGGGTCTGGAAAGGAGCCGAATACGTTCTGAATGAAAAAGCAGTAAACAAGATATTCGGTGATACGACTGAGAGAAGACAGGCAACCGGCTTCAATGAGGTCAGATGGATTATCAGACCTTGTGCTAATAGAACCACTCTCTCTAAAAAGAAACAGTAAGACATAAGCCTATAGGCTACGCTACCCTCGACAAAATCGAAGGCAGCGTAATAAGTGGAGACTACTGGGCTCGAACCAGCGACCTCCTGCGTGTGAAGCAGGCGCTCTGACCAGCTGAGCTAAACCTCCGTATTGTTTACCCCGCCACAATGTGACGGGGTAGATGGTGGAGACTGCTGGACTTGAACCAGTGACCTCTTGCATGTCAAGCAAGCGCTCTAACCAGCTGAGCTAAGCCTCCGTTTTTATATAAAAGATGAAGCACATCTTTGTATGCAAACAGGCTGCAACAGTGCTGCAGCGTTTTTCAGAGTCGGAGTGAAGGGACTTGAACCCCCGACATCCTGCTCCCAAAGCAGGCGCGCTACCAACTGCGCTACACCCCGCAACAACAGATATTATTATATATCATCTGCATGAAAATGTCAAGCAAAAAATAAGGTTCGTTATTATGCTAACGTGTTGCACTTATAGCGGACGCATAATTGTGCATAAAGTAAAAAAAATCACTTTTTCCCGAATTGGATCCGCTTTTATTTTGTATCGTGTGTTATAATATGTTTGTCCGGATAAGGACGCATATAAAGTATGAGGTGAATTTTATGGATCCTGTAGAAATTGCAGTTGTTACTGCTTTTGTTGTTTTGATCGTGGGCGGTTTAGTTATCGTGAACATTCGCAACAACAAGATACGCAAGAACGGAATCAGGACTGAAGGAATTATTTCCAGGATCGAGGAGCATGAATCCATAGATTCCGATGGATTCAGTGAGATCACTTATGAATACTATGTCACTTACAGGACAATAGAGGGCAGAACTGTTGAAGCAAAGCTTGGCATAATATTGCAGACCCGCCACATTGTGGGCGAAAGGATAAATATTGTGTATATGCCTGAAAAGCCGTATTATGTTGTTCCTGACAAATAACCGCCGGAAGCATAATACCGGATCCTGCGCCGCAGCCGGAACAGCGGGTGTTTTTGAAGCTGTGCACAAAACGATCATACATAAGCGACAGAGCCGCGTCGAAACCGAATGGGTTTTGAACACGGCTCATTTTTATTCTAAAACAGTCTATTACGGCTGCTTTGCGCCGCAGTTGGTGCAGAATTTGCCTGCATTCTGCGCTCTGCAGAACGGGCATTGCCATGAGGCGGACACTTCCGGTGTATTTGGCTGAGATACCGGTACAGCTGCCTGCCCAAGCTGACTTTTCATCATTCTGTCATATGCTTCCCGGCTTTCATCGGCTAAAGTGAAGCCGGAAAAGCTTAACATTTTCAATTGCACACCGTAATTTGTCATCCAAGAACTTCCTGCATGCATCATGATCTCTTCTGCAAAGTCTCTGCCGCGTGAGGGAAGACGATTGAACGATAAGTTCTCCATGGCGCATTTTTGGATCATATTGTCAGTGAGCATACAAATCTCTTTTTTCAGATTTTTCTTGAGTTCTTCAAAGCTGCCGCAGCGCTGCGCAATGGCAGGATCCTTGATATCGATCTCCGCTGTTCCGAAATATCGGATCAGCAGCACCATATTGCTGCCCATGACCGACTGTTTGTACGGTACAGGATTCTGACTGCCGAAACGAAGAAGCTCCGGCTCCGGCATTGCTGCGCCGGATCCCTGTCCTCCGCCGTTTTTCCATCTGTCCATCATCGCCTTCAGCTCGTTGCCCATCTGTACCAGTTCGCGGTATTCGTCCTCACCTCGGCGGCCGGCGCTGCTTACACGCCAAGCGCCGTTGTTTCCTGCGACTGCCATACAAACCTCTCCGGTATGTACCGAGCTGCCGTTCAGGTCAAAATCCATACTGTTGAAATAGGGGTGGCTGACGTGTACCGCTACACGGAAATCATAGCTATATTCATAGCGCGGAGGGTTATAACTCACCGATCTGCCGTCTACCGTTCTTTTCAGTTCTCTGCGGTACTCCTTGATGTCCAGATCACAGCCCACTGCCTGTGAAAAATCGAGGATATCCGGGTTGTCCGCAGCAAAATCGCCGCCCTTGTGTACGGCAAACTTACGCGCGTTGTCGTCCACATACAGCTTGGTGCTGCCCCTGCCAAAGGTGCGTGAGGTACGGAACGCCGCCGCCTTGGCGCGGTTCCCCTCGCGGTATTCGAGCTGCTGCCTGATCTGCGCCACAGTGGAATGTCTGCGCTCATCAAACCAAGGCGAGAGCTTTTTTGCGCAGTTTTTGCAAAGATTGCCGTCTTCAAGCTTACGATTGCCGAGCAGACCGATCTTGTCGCCGCAGATATCGCAGTACTTTTTATCAAAGAATCCCATGATAGTTCCTCCTCGAATGTATTTTGTTTTTTTCATTTTACCACAAAAAACTGATTTGTCTACCTGAGAACCGCTCTTTCATGCCCTGCGCAGGAGGGCGTCCCTTGCTGAAAATATATTCTGTTTCATGAGGCTGTCCGTAAGTACAGCAAGTCAATATTGCAAAAATCCCGGCTCTTTGATATAATATCATACAGGGAACAAGCTCCCGATGAAAGCTGTATAAGTAAAGGAGGAAAATCATGAATAATACCGTCAAAAAAGTGCTGAGCGGCATTTTGTTCGTTGTTATTTTGATAGTGATCTGGAATCTTTTTGACCTTATCTGGCAAACATGGTTCACCAGAAACGGATATACGTTCTCAATGCAATATCACATTCTGTATCCGGTCGGTTTGGGCGTTTTTGTATTCCTGGTCATGTTTGTGTTCACTGTCGCCAGAAACAAAAAGAAATAAAGCATTATAGCGAATTATCCCCGAAAGCGTTTTTTTGATCCGGCTTTCGGGGATATTTGTATGCGAGGTACTGCCAAAAATATGCAGTTTAGCAATTTACATAACAAGCAACGCAAAAAAATCAAAAATATATAATATTGTTACATTTTAATTTTGAGTATTGATTTCCTTTATACTTTAGTATAAAATTTTTGTATTAAAACAAAATTCCATAATTTACAGAAGGAGGAATTTTTTTTGGACAAAAACTTTATCAGCAAAACAAAAAGGATCTTTGCCGTAATACTTACGGCAAGCCTGATAACAGGTGCTTTGCCCTTTTCCCAGAGTATAGGCATATTGTCCGATACGTCCGTCACAGTCTATGCCGCAGAAAACCTGCAGACCGAATACATTGTCACGGCAGGCGTCGGCGGCGACGCAAACGGTGAAGGTGATGAGGGTTACAAAAAGCTTTTTGACGGAAACAAAAATACAAAATGGTGTACAACGTCAAAAGCCGTCCCTGAGGGTGAAACTCAGTCCTGCTACTATGTGGATTTTCAGACCGCTACGCCTTCCTATGTTGAACAGTATGTTCTCACAACCGGAAATGATACCTCATACTACCCCGGACGTAATCCGAACTCATGGGTCATAAAAGCCAAGCTCAAAGAAAATGATGACTGGACTACAATAGCAACGGTAAACAATGATAACAAAATGTCATCAAAAGATTATCATGACACTGTTTTTCAGCTTGATGTCAAGGGTATTTACAAATATTTCCGCTTCATGGTAAGCGATGTAAAAAGAGGCAATATCATACAGCTGAGCGAATTCAGTTTCAGGGGAGATGTTGCCAACAGTCCTGCCGACCTCTCAAAAGCGACCGTTACCGGAGAACAAGTATATCCCTACACAGGTGAAACGATTAGTCCTCAGATAACAGTCACAGACTATATGGGAAATATCGTTTCTCCCGATGATTACACCATTTCCGGTTTTGAAAGCGAAAAAGGCAGTCATACTCTGACGATCACGGCAAATGAAGGCAGTATCTACAACGGTTCGGCGACCTTCAGATATTTAATAGTCAAAGACTTGTCCGGCAATGGCACTCAGAAAGATCCGTATCTGATAGCCGATGATTCTGACTGGGAAATATTTGCTTATAATATCTCAAAGGGAATAAATACTAACGGATATTATAAACTGACAAATGATATAAATATTTCCGTACCGGTATGTACAGAGCAGAACAAATTCAACGGACATTTTAACGGAGACGGTCATAAGATCACTTTTAACGGTGATGCTTTTGATGATGTTTCCGGCGTATTCCGTTATATTGACGGCGCAGAAATAAGCGGTCTGACAGTTGACGGCAATGTGTCGGCTAATGCGGGATATATCGGCGGTCTTGTCGGAAGTGTTTCGGGTAATTCCGCTATAAGCAATTGTGTATGCAATTCCGTAATTAGCTCTGATACAAACACAATGGGAAATATCGGCGGTTTTGTCGGCATTGCCGAAAATGGCAGTTCCCTCAATATGTCAGAGTGTACCTTCAGCGGAAAGCTTCTCGGCAAAAATACCGAAAACTGCGGCGGATTTATAGGCTGGAAAGATGATTCGGCTTCCGTCGGTCTGCAAAACTGCGTTTTTGCTCCCGAAGAACTCACCGTCAGCTCAAAAGGCAGCTTTACATTTGTACGCAACTGCTATGATACGTTCAGCACCTGCTATTTCACGCAAAATCTCGCAAATACGCAGGGCGGAAATAAGGTTTCCCGTTCACAGGCAACGGAAAATACCGTAACCGTAAACGGTGTGACTTACTATATTCTTCCTCAGGAACAAAAGGGGAATATAACTTATATCGATAGTGACGGCAGCACAAAAACTCTGACTCCTGACGAATATATCATACTTGACGGCACAGAAGCTACCGCTAACAACGATATCTGTCTTGACAGCGATAAATTCTACGTTGTCAGCAGCGACGTCAACTATACGTCAGCTTTTAATCAGTCAGTATCGCACGTCAAGCTGATACTCTGCGACGGCTGTACTATGAGCATATCTAACGGCTCCAGTCAGCTTTTCGGCGGACACGGAAAAAATATTACTATTTTCGGTCAAAGCATGAACACGGGCAGACTTGATATATACGCCTCGGATACCTGCGAATTCAGCCCGGTCTCTTTTTACAAATATACTCAGAACGGCGGTACTGTCACCGTCAGAAATGACTGCGGAAGCATTTCTTATTGCATGTATGGAAATATTATCGAATTGAACGGCGGTTCCCTTGAATTGAACGGCGCTTACAGCGGCGCAATGGTCACTTCATGCGCCAATATCAACGGCGGCAGTTTTTCGGCGGACGGCGGTCATTCGGGTATCCAGTTCTTCTATGACGGTGACTGGACGCTCAACGGCGGCACTTTCAGGTCTGGCAGCTTCAGCAATTACGGCATGGCAACGTACGGTCACGGCCTGCTCTACATAAAAGACGGCATTGACTATTTCGATGACGCCGGAAACATCGTTGAACATACACGTTTCCTGAGATATTCCGCAGCAAACAAAACCTTGTATCCGCACATCACTCATAAGATCAGCCTGACAAAAAAAGGCGGCGATAACGATAAATGCAAGGTTTTTGTTTATCCGGACGGAGCCGCTAAAAAAGGCGAAAACATCAATGTTATCGTCGAGCTTGAGAATTATATTCCTCAGGAAAGAGGCTGGCTCGTAAAAAGTGTCACAGTGAACGGCGAGGAATTAAAGAGGCAGACTTCAGGGTATTCCTTCCAGATGCCTTATGAGGATGTGGACATTGAGGTAGAGTTCGTAGACTATACCAAGGTCGATTACAAAGACCCGACCTGCACACAACAAGGCAATTATTGGCATCTGCGCGGCAGTGACGGAAATTTCTATAAAGATGTTTTCGGCACAAAAATGACCTCCGAAGAAGTTTTTATCCCTGCAAAAGGTCATAATTGGGATGATGCCAAATATGTATGGACAGAAACTCCGGACGGTGACTGGCAGTGCACAGCTTCACGCAGCTGCAAGACCTGCAATGAAACAGTTACGGAAACCGTTACGGCTGTGAAAAGCAGCGGCAGAGAGGCAACTGCTGACGAAACGGGAATTATCCTTTATACTGCGACATTCCAGAATGAGGCTTTTGAAACAGCTTACAAAAATTTTGAAACTCCCCTTGCTGACCCGATATACGGCGAACCTGAATATACTTGGGAATGGTCTGATGGAAAATACACCGTTACGGCGGCAAGACACTGCACAAACGGTACGACTATCCCCGATATTACCGAAACAGTTACAGCTGGGTTTTATCAAAGCAGTTCCGCAACCTGTTCGACAGAGGGATATACCACATACAGAGCAAGATTTACTGATACGACGAATTTTGAGGAACAGCTGAAAACCGATATTATCCCCAAAAATGACGACCATGCTGTAAAGGTCGAAATAACGGATTTTGACTGGGATACCCATAAGGGCTATGCAAAAGCCTATTGCTATAACTGCAGCAAGGTTTTCGTAGAAAATGCAGAAGCAGCAGTGACGCCAAATGTCACAAAGCAAGCAACTGATACCGAAAACGGTGAAATAATCTATACTGTTTCCTACACTTATAATGGCGTCACAGCAAGTCACGAGTTCAAAGAAACCGTTCCTGCACTCAACAGCGTTGCAGTAGTGGAAAACACGACATACTGGGACGAAAAAGGCGTTACGGGTTATTTCTCCCTTGAAGAAGCTCTGGATGACGCCAACGGCGATACACCGGTCGTTCTCTGTCAGGACGCTGAAATGGACAGCTACGGTTTCGGTTACGGTTATACCCATTACGGCTGGCTGACTATCGACCTTAACGACCATACACTTACAATTAATTCTCTTACCGCCGGCGATAATCTGACAGTCAAAAACGGTACTCTTGAATGTGTTTTCTCGGATTTTTCATGCGGCACTCTCACCCTTGACAATGCGAAAATGGACATCATAACTCCTGAAAAGAATGAAAGTTCGTGGACAGATGATGAGGGTGTAACACATACCAATGTCTATTGGGAAAATTACAGCACCTGGAATTCCGCAAATATCATTCTTAAAAACAACAGTACGCTGTTCATTCCCGAATATATCAGCTTATTTGATGATAATTACCCCTATGACGGTTTCCACCTTGACATAGACAAAACCTCAAAAGTCGTTTTTGATAATTTGTCTATATCATCAAGCAACATGGAGGAAGTCAATATCAAGACCGAGATAGAAAAATATCTGCCCGACGGATATACCATTCGCGAAGATGATGATGAAGATACTTATTGTACCTATATCATAGCAGACGGCAACGACCAACAGGTAACAGATCAGGTCGAGCTTCGTCCCTCATTTGTTGTCACATGGAAAAACTATGACGGCTCCGAGCTTGAAAAAGACGAAAATGTCAAGTACGGCACTATGCCGAGCTATGACAGCGATACTCCCTCAAAACCTGCTACGGCGCAGTATACTTATACTTTCACGGGTTGGGACAAGGTACCTTCTCCCGTTACAAATGACATTACATATTCGGCTGTATTTGAACAGACTGTCAACAAATATACGGTAACATGGCTGTATCCTGACGGCTCTCTGTTCAAAACACAAACTCTTGACTACGGTACACAGCTGCAAAGCGGTCTTGAGGTTCCGCAGGGATATAACAGCATTTACTGGTACGACAGTAACGGCATCTGCTGCCCTGACGGCAAGCTTCCGGCAATTGTCAAAGACGTCACTTATAAAGCGGAATATTCCGCTGCAAAGATCATTGATGTCGGTACGGTGTTCTATGCAGGTGATAAAGTCGATTTCGGAGCAAGCTACATACTTGTAAATCCCGGCATGGGCTGGTCAAGCAACGATCACAATGATATTCAGACTATCGAATATATTTCTTACAATCCCATGTTCGGACAGTACAGCTTCGGTTCGGGCTTCTTCCCGACAGCCTTCATCAATTCCGTCAATTACGGCGACCGCAGCGACATCGGCATAAGAGTCGCAGGCGGTGACGGCACTTATGATGACCCGTTCACTTTTGAAATAGCGCTTCCTGATGTTTACTATACGGTCACCTGGATAGACGCAGACGGAAATACCACTTCTTCACAGGTTAAGCTGGGCGATATCCCGTCCAATGATTCTTACAATTACTGGTCAGACGGCACAAACACCTATCAGAACGGCGCTCTTCCGCATGTTATCGGAGATGTGGTATACACGGCGGACGCAAACCTCAAGGATATGGCTGTGGGCACTGTTTTCCATGCAGGCGACCGTCTGAACTTTGCAGAATACTACATAAAGTCCGATGAGGATAATGCCGATTATTATTCCACAAACTATGCGCAGGGAATACATACTATCGGCGAGATACGTTACAATAAAGAGCTCCGGAAATATGAGATAATCAGCACACAAGACCTTTTCTACGGAAATAAGCTTGATATTGCCCATGTGCGTTCGTATGATTACAACGGCTATGACATAGGCATAAAGATAACAGGCGGCACCGGCTCGTATGATGACCCGTTCACATTTGCCGTTGACATCCCGGAAACCTCCCATACCGTCACATGGCAGGATCAGAACGGAACAGTTATCGAAACCGATACAGACGTCGTATTCGGCGCACAGTCATCCTTTGACGATCAGTTTGACATTCCCGAAGGATATCAGCTTTTCTGGTCTGACGGAAAAAAAGCCTACCGCAGTACGGAGCTTCCTCTTGTAACCGGAGATGTCACTTATAAAGCGGATATCAGCATCAAAAAGCTTGCTGTCGGCACCGTTTTCCGCGCAGGCGACAAGGTGGACTTTGAAAATTATTATATCCGCTCAGATGAAGACAATAGTATGTACTACTCGACTAACTTTACACAAGGCGTTCATGAAATAGGCGAGTTGAAGTATAACAGTGACGGAAAATATGAAGTCCTCAGCACGACTGAGCTTTTCGGTGATAAGCTGCATATTGCGCACATCACCTCCAATAATTTTGACGGCGGCGACTTCTTTGTCAAAGTATCGGGCGGAGACGGTTCACAGTATGATCCCTTCACCTTTGAGATCCTCCCTCCCGACGCAAAGGATATTATGACAGACGAGTTCATCACCAAAGGCGATTTTGCAGACTTCGGAGAAGGCAGTTACATTCAGGTTGATTCTTACCAAGACCATACAGTATCAAACTACATTTATGGCGTCCTGAAAGTAGCGGATATAAGCTATGATAACGGTAAATATGATGTAACAGTCGGCAATAATCACATTCGTATCGTATCGCCATACTACGGTGAAGATATCGGCATAAAAATGGATCATGTTTCTCAGTACGGAAGTATCTGTTTTGCAATAGTTTATCCTGCAGACAAGAAATACACGGTAACATGGAAGGATTCGGACGGTAATGTCATCAATAGCAGCGAAATGACTATTACTGAAATTCCCGAAAATGCTGCTTACGATCACTGGCAGGATGAAGCAAGCAAAAAGATATATGCAAATAACGCTCTTCCTATGGTTGTAGGCGATACGGTCTATAAGGCTGTTGGCAATACCAGACAGCTCGCAAAAGGCTCTGTGTTAAATATCGATGATTATCTGAGCTTCACTGATACATATATCATCGAAGATGACATCCATGCCGCTGCAGGCAAAAGCATCAACGGAATCGACACTATTTATAGTGTCAGCTACAATGACTATCATGGACAGTATGTTTTTAATTTGTCATCGGGAATTAGTATATGTACAGCTTCAGAAAATTACAGATCGGATAATATCGTTCTGAGGATCTCCGACGGTGACGGCACATCTGAAAACCCGTTCCGCTTTGAAGCAGTCGTTTCCGATGTCGCTCATACAGTAACATGGCGCGATACAGACGGAAATGTTATAGAAACCGATACGTCTGTTCTTCACGGCAGTAAAGCGGAATTTAACGGTACAATAGATGTTCCCGCAAACAGCGACATGTATTGGAAGGATGACAGCGGCTATCTGTATTCCGTTGACAACTTGCCGAAAGTAACAGAAGATGTGACTTATACAGCCCTGTTCAAATATCAGGTCGTATTGAGAAAAGACGCTGTATTTGCAGCAGGCGATAAAGTGGATTTCGGAACAGGCAAGTATATTGACATTGACGGTAATATATCATGCGATATTCAGGGACTTTTGACTATCAGCAAGATACTTTACAGTTACGGTTACTATACGGTGTATAGTTCATCAGGAAGCTTGATATCGATAAGCTCAGCTGACATCGGAAATAAGGTCTGCATAAAAGTAACAGGCGGTACGGGAACACAGGATGACCCGTTCACCCTGGCAGTCGAATTGCCTGATACAAAGCATACTATAACATGGAAAGAAGCCGACGGATCGGTCATATCAAGAGATGAAAATGTACCCTTCAATTCAACCGTATCAAATACAGCGCATAACTACTGGAAAGATACTTACGGCAATATGTACAGAAATGATGCTTTACCAAAGGTCACGGAAGATATGACTTATACGTCATTCAGCGTTGAACCTAAGGCGTTTCAGGTCGGAACGGTCATTACTTTTGGTGACCTGTTCGATTTCAAAGACAATTATTTCATTTATGATGACTATTATAGTCTGAATATTCAAGCTTCAAATTATATACAGGGTTTACACAGTATTTCATACAGCAAATACGTAAATTCATGGAAACAGTATGTATTTGATATAAGCGGCGGACATCATTTGTATGTCACAAGCGATTATTGCGGCGATAATATCGGTCTTGCAGTCAAGAGCGGCACCGGAACAAAGGACGATCCTTTCATATTCCAGGTCGTTCCGCATACCGTATCTATAAGGAACTATGATATCAACGGCATAAATACGGATACCTTCGAGGTCGCTACATACAGATTCAACCCAAAAACCGTCAGACTGCCCGATAATCCCTATCTTGACGGCTACGATTTCAGGGGTTGGGAAGTAAACGGCTTGTTTATCAACAATAAAGATTCCGTACTTGCAGAGGTCGGATCACTTGTGAGCAACGATACTGACATCGATATCAGAGTCGTTTATGCTCCAAGGACCGACAGTCATGAAGCAGTCGTTACAGGCGGAACATTGAGGGATGAAAGTGTTCCCTACCTTACAAGCGGCTCCTTTGCCCCGTCCAAGCAGCTCTATGCTGTTGCAGACGCACCGGCTGAGAACATGAAATTCGACCACTGGGAAGTTTCCTATGACAACGGAACAACATGGACTATAGTAGGCTATGACGAAACCTATGCTTTCCGTATGCCGGCAAAGGATATTAAGCTTAAAGCTGAATTCGTTGAAAATACTGTTGTCACCGCAAAGATGGGTACTGCTTATATCGAGAGCGTGACAAAGCTTGAAAATAATAAGCTTTCGTTTATATCTATTGTTTCAGTTCCCGAGGGCGCGACAATGCTGAGAGCCGGTATCGTTGCCTTCAAGGCAAGTGATAAAACTGCCGAACATACCGTTCCGACAATAGACTATGCGCGTTTCAAGAGATACGACGACACGACTTGTCAGAACTACACAACCTTCAAGTATACCTGGACAAAGGGCAATATTACAAATGCCGATGATGTATGGTGTGTACGCGCATATCTGCTGTACAAAGATACGGATGGAATTGAACAAACCATTTACGGCAAAATGGTAGAAGCAAAACTTAATGACTTTAAATCTTAATGAGGTTTTTAAAATGAAAAAGAAATATGTAAGAACCGAAATGGAAATAACAGAGTTTGACACGGAAGACGTTATCATGACGTCAGGCACAGGCGAAGGCGGCGGCGAAAACAATGACGATGGCGATGGCAACTTAGGCGGCTGATCGCCCATAAGAAAAAGCATAAAAAAATCAACCATCGGGCAGTCCGTAAAAAGGCTGTCCGATGGTTTTATTTTGTTCCGGGAATGCAATTACTATTATCAATATCAAGGTGAGTATGTGATGATACAGAGCATTACAGCATTATATAGTATGGACAAATGTTTTCATAATGACCGTCCTTCATTCTGAATCCCTTCGGGATCACTCCCAATTGTTTGAAGCCTATTCTTTCATACAGGTGTCTTGCGTGAATATTGGTTTCTACAACGGCATTGAACTGCAATATCATAAATCCTATTTCTCTGGCTTTTTTTATGCAGTCCTTAACAAGCTTTTCTCCGATATGCTGTCCGCGCTGAGAAGATAAAACCGCATAACTTGCATTGCATATATGGCTGCATCTGCCGACATTATTAGGATGAAGAATGTATAATCCGACTATTCTGCCGCTATCATCGACAGCTGCTCCACAGTAGCTTTGTGACGAAAAGAACTGTTCTCCGGTATTATCATCCAACAGCTCTTCCTGAGGAAATGCCGTACCGTCATTAACGATTTCATTCCATATCACGATCATTTGTTCCAGATCACTTTTTTCGTATTTCCTTATTATCATATTAAACGCTCCTTGATCCTGATCTATACGCCCTGCGGCAATCAAAGTATACAACACCTGTCACTAAAATTCAAGCATCTGTTTTGCCTAAGCCGCCTCTGTGACGTGAACCATACACGAAAGTATTTTTAATTTCGTATTGTTTTCGTTGATTTCAATAATTGTATTTTTCTTTTGCGAATGTTATAATAAATATGAAGCCGGTCCGTATCGGCTCTGTACGACATATATGCCTTTTCCCGGAAGGAGTGGTCACTATCAAACGCAGAGTTATTTTTGTGATCCTGTCTGTCTGCCTGTTGGTAACTGTTATTTTCAGCACTACGGCTTATGCTGCCGGGTCTGTTACGCCAAGAACCAGTTTCAGCTACCGAGGCACAGATATTACCGCTTCACTTGAAAGCAAATACCGCACCGGACGCGCTTTCTTCAAGGACGAAGCCGAGATACTCCCTGAAAGCACCGAAAAGGAAATATGGGAAAAGATACAGAGCACCGCCGATAATGTCAGACTGAATATCGCCGTGTATATCGGCGGCAATTACAGGACTGACGATGAGACCGTCAATTTCACCAACGAATGTATCAATACCGCTTTTGGCAGAGATTCCGATACGATATTCATTTATCTTGATTTTGAGGGTTATTCACCCGCTTACGACTACATAAGAGCCTCTAACCGCGCCGAGGACATATTCCCGGATACCCAGAGGAACCGTATCCTGAATACAATGTATCAGAGTCTGCCCAAGAGCACCGAGCCTATATATTCCGATTCGGTAAAGCTTGGCATTCTTAACGGAATAGAGGAAATAAAGAACCGGGCTAATGCAGGCAGCAGCGCATTCTCAGAGAGCAGCGCATTTTCAGAGAGCAGAATAAATACTATGCAGAACACTGAGGCCAGAAGCAGCAAAAGCAGCGGCATCAGCATCAGCAAAGAAGAGGTCGGCAGTTTTATCCAAAAAAATCCCAAATTGCTTATCGGTATCGGCATCATGCTCGTTCTGATAATTCTGCTCATTGTCGCAAAATCTACAAAGCGCCGCTCAAACGGCTCTGCCAGCCGCAGCAGCTATTACGATGACGGCTATTACGACAACAGCTATTACGGACACAGAAGCTCCCGCCATTACAGCAGATCTTATGACAGAAGACCGCCGCGCCCCAGACATCATCACAGTTCATCTTCAAGACCGTCATCACAGTCATCGTCTTCGTCATCAAGCAGCAGCAATTCGCCGCACAGCTCAGGCAGCGGACATTATCGTTAAGAAAAAATCAACAAAAAAACTGCTCACAGCTTCAGCATCAGCCGTGAGCAGTATTTTTTAGTTCAAATCACAAGTTTTTCAGGAAGGGGTTCCCCAGTGTAACTTGCAGCGCAAAATTGATTTCCGGATATGCTATTGATTTTTTATGCAAAAAGCGGTAAAATATTAGCATAAGATTCGGGGGTATTTTATCATGAAAAGAAAACTTGTTGCAAGCCTTATGATACTGTTTGTTTTCGTCCTTGCGCTCGGCGGCTGTTCGGATTTTGCATTCAACCCGATCGGCAGGTGGAACGTAGCCGAGGAACGTTTGTATGCAGATGGCGAACTTGAATATACCAAAGACGTAAAGGATTTTGAATTTGGCGGTCAGACTGCCCTCGTTTTCAAAAAGACCGGCACAGGCTACATAGACAGCGGCGCCAAAGAAAAATTGAATTTCACCTATGAATATACGGACAAAAACATAACAATAAACCTTGCAGCCCATCAGGCTATTCCGGAAACCACCGTCGTTTATGAAACAGCCGAAAACGGCAGTGAGATAATAGCCACCACGCAGGAATTTGATGATGAGAAAAACGGAAAAAAGGTTCACTACAAAAAGCAGGTCATTTTCCGCAGGTAAAAACATAAACAAGATCAAACGCGCGATAATATCATTTCTGTCAGAAACGGCAGTCTGTTCCATTACGAAACAGACTGCCGTTCATGCTTTTATATAAGACCGATTGATCACAAAACACAAGTTTTTTAGGAAGGGGGTCCGGGGGAAACTTGCAGCACAAATTTGATTTCCGTGTCTCAGCGCATGGCTATATTGATAAGGAAATTATTGCCGCCGCTATCAGAGCCGCTCCTATACAGGCAAGACTTATGAACAGTATTTTCAGCAGCTTTAACTCACGCTTCTGCTTCTCCGCGTACTTCAAGGCATAGGAGCTTCCCGCCGGCGACATTCCCGAAAGGTGCCGCCTTAACTCTTTGGTCACTTCATCTATCGAGGGTCCGTCGTCCTCGTCCTCGGTCAGGTCAAAAAATTTCTTCATTTCGCTCAGCATACGCTTGTCAAGCATTTCTTCAATTATTTCAGTTTCGTCAGGGAACAGTATTATGCACTGCCTGCCCGAACGAATGAGAAACGCTTCATTCCCGTTTTCATCCAACAGACGCTCACTGCGCAGCTTTCCCGCATTTGGCGCAAGCACAACCGAAAGTATGCTGTCGGCGCTCTGTCGGCTGCCGTCCAGTCCGCCTATGATCAAAGCGGCGCATGAACGGCTCAGCGCTCTTTTAAGACACTGCGCAAGCTCCGACGGACTCATCGCCGCAGTGGACGCCTTCCTTTCAAGACCTATCCTGCTCAGCTTTCTTTCAAGAAGCCTTTCCGTTTCTGCTGTTTTTCCCGAATGATAAAAAATTATCTCGTAATCCATTCATATCCCTCAAAACACGCTGGTCTGATTTGTTTTTCCTGACGCTTTTTCCTTGGATGTAAGCTGCTCGTCTGTCTGTATCTCGGAAATGAGCCGCATTGAGTTGGTCTTCATCTGCTCCAGTATCTCCAGATCATCTGTGGTATAGACCTTCTCTTTATAAGTATTTATCAGATCATTGACCTTTTTCTGCTGATTCTCACGGTAATGCTTGCCCTTTACATAGTTCTGCAGTCCGCTGACTATCTCTTTTCTTATCTTATCTACCTTTTGCAGACGCGCTTTTTCCTCAGCCTCGGCTTTGGCTTTCAGCTCAGCCTCCTGCTCGAGCTTTTTTTTTTCTTCTTCGCGCTGCTTCTGCTCCGCCTTCAGCACGTCCTCCGGTTTTTTGCTTACATGCTCAATGCAGGCTATCTCCTGTATTACAAGATCATTCACTCTTGCAAAGTCTTCAGCCTCGTCTATATAAGGCTTGTATACGTCGATTATACCCTGTATCTGCTTGAGCTGCGAAGCATAATATTCCTCCGGCTTGTAGCTCTCGCTTATCATCTTGTGAGCGTCCTTCTTCACCTGTACAAGCGCCTTGGCAAGAGTTTCGTCATCCTTGGCAGTCCATTTTCTCTTGCCGTCATACCAGGTTATCTGCTTTTTGTTCAAAGCGTCCTGGAATGATGTAAGAGTCGGCCGAGTACCGCCGTAGTAGCGGTAATAAATATCCGGCTGCAGCGGATTTGACGCATAAGTCGCATCGCTCACCTTTACCCTCGAATCCTCGCCGGGTCTTACCTTTCTTGCAAGAACGACCATTCGCAGACCCTCCACGCCGTAGCTGTAGCCGGTACAGGTGGAAAGCGTGAGCAAAGTATCGCTCTCGTTTACCGTAACAGGGCAGTTTATTACAGAACGCGCCCTCATCTGATATACATAATTCAAAAAGTCATAATCGCTCGCAAACGACGACCTAAGGTATCTGAACACCGAGCCTAATTCCTCGTTTGTGTTTATGGTGGCAATGGAAATTATCTTCCATTTTGCCTTTTCATACAAAGTATTGTATGTGACCACAGGTCCCGACTGATAAAAGCTCAGTGAATCATAATACAGAAGTCCTGCGAACATAGTGCCGTCCGCCATGGAATGTCCGTGAATGAGCTGGTTCTTATCCTCTATCGTGCTTCTGTAATCAAGGAAAAGCGAGCCGCTGAAAAAGTAGTTGCCGTAGAAATCCTTATAAAGATAGTACGGATCACTGCCGTAAGGTATCTCATAAGCATCCTCCTTATGCTGCAGCACAACATTGTTGGTCAGAGTATTGGGTACGCTTATCCAGCCGACAGTGTCGTGATTGCTGGCATAGTAGCCCGAAAGATCCGATATGACGTCCCTGGAGCTGTCAACATAGACGGGTCCAAGATGGGGCGTTGTTTTTTCGGCGACCGATTCCTCCGGCTTGGAGGATGTAGCCGCCTTTGGCTTTGAGGATTCCTTCTTGCCGGATTCCTCCTTCTTTGACTCTTCCTTTTTGCTCGTATCCTGCTTCTGCTCCGAAGGCTCCGGACTTGCAGCTTCCTCAGTAATGCTGCTTTCCTCCTCCGGCGGTTTATCGGAGAAACGACAACCTCCCACAGCAGCAATACACACCGCCGCCATCAAAGCGGCTGCTGTTCTGTAAATTCTTTTCATTTGTACGTCCCTCCGCTCATATTTTTCATAGTCACATTCAGGGGACTTTCAAAAGAAAGCCCCCTTTTTTCATAGAAAACAATTTTTGCGGAAGCCGCAGATCACTCGCCGGTCTCGCTGCTGCTCTCCTGATCCTCGCTGTTTTCGTCAGGTTCGCCGCTTTCTCCGGAGCCGCTGCTCTCATCCGGTTCATTACCGGACTGCATGCTGCTTTCCTCACTGTCGTAAATGTCAGCGATCTTATCCTTGGCAAGCTCTACATATTCGTCGATCTCTTCATAATCCTCAGAATTGTTGATGTAGTAGCTGTAGCTTGCTATAACTGCGCTTACAGCTGCCCTGCTTTCCTCCGAAAGATCTTCATAGATCACGTCATAATAATCATTTATGGATTCGATGGCGCGTTTGCGGTAATTGCTGATCCTCTGATCATCGCTTATTGAGGATTCCGGCTTTGAAGACTCTTCTTTTGAAGATTCCTCTTTTGAGGATTCATCTCTTGAAGGCTCCGGCTTTGAGGATTCTTCTCTTGAAGACTCCGGCTTTGAGGATTCTTCTCTTGAAGATTCCTCCTTCGAGG
>CADBPE010000001.1 GCA_902796475.1 uncultured Ruminococcus sp. | reverse complement strand
CCCAAAATATCAAACCAAAAACCACAACACAAAAGTTTCGCTCAAGCCTTTTCAAAGGCTTGCAGGTTCCAAGGGCAGCGCCCTTGGTCGCGCTCCTCAGAGCGCGAAATTCCTATGCTACAAGCGCTCCGCAAGGGGTGAATCAAAAAACAGTCCGGTGGACTGTTTTTTGAGAGGGGACGCCCTGCGCAAGAGGGTGTCCCCTACTTACGGTTAGTATAAAAGCCCCCGCCGCCGAGAGGCGGCAAGCCGCCGCGCTCGATTTCGGGGCGGAAGAAAAACAGACCGAAACTGCACTGCCCGCGGTTGGAAAATAGTAAGAGCCGCGATCGGTTTATTTCAGCATGAGTAAACTAACATCGCTAATTAAGGTGCGGTAGCTTGCCGCCGCCGCAGGCTCTGCGCTATGAAAATGCCTGAACATACAAACAAAAGCGATATGATGTTCGTAAGGGTGAAAATGTTCTCGCCAAGAAATATGGCTGACCACATCGCGCCAAAAACAGGTATCAGCAGATTGTATACCGCTACACGGCTGACGTCATTGTGGAAAAGCAGCATGGTCCAGAGCATAAAGGCAATTCCTGCCATTGCCGCTAAATAGATCAGCAGCCATATACAGCCCGGTTCGTAAAAGATCAGCCTGCCGCCGGATATTATTCCCGTGAGAGTAAGCGCACTGCCGCCGAAAATAAGCTGCCACGCCGATATCTGTACCGGACTGCGTCCTGATGATATTTTCTTGCTGAGTACGTTGCCGGCAGCTCCCGAAAGATTTGAAAGTATCACAAGTCCGTCGCCTGTCAGCAGAAAACCGCCGAGTCCGTCGCCGCCGGAATTCATGATTATTATGCCTGTAAGTCCGATAACACAGCCCAAAAGCTTTTTCAGGGTAAGACTGTCGCTTTTGAATACCAGTGCAGACAGTATCACCGAGCCGAATGTTGATACGGATGTCAGCACTGCGGATTTAGTTCCGCTTACCTGTACAAGTCCGATGTACAGGAAAAGATACTGTAAATATGTCTGGCAAAAACCAAGAACGGTTATCGGCAGAATGTCCCTGCGGTGAAGCTTCATTGTGCTGCCCTCTTTAAAAATGCCGATGACCAGCACGATAAGTCCGGCAAGCAAAAAACGCGCTCCGGCAAATATCAGCTTTGAGGGAATGTCGCCTGCTTCAATGCGGAAAATCTCATAGCCGATCTTTATACACGGAAATGCCGAGCCCCACATCAATGTGCATAAAAGCGATATTCCCGCAACAAAGAGCGGGCTGCTTTTTATGCTTTTTCTTTTAGCTTTATTCATTGTCGAATCTTTCAAGAAAATTATGCTCCTCGCCTTCAAAATAGTAACCGATGACTGTGCTGAGGTTCACGCGCTCAACGCTGCGGAAAATGTTCATCTCTACCTGGGGATTCACTTTTTTCAGATCACGGATAAGCTGCTTTATTTCCTGACGCTTTGACGTGCCGGTGCCGTCAGCTGCGGCGTTCTGCTCGGTAAAGCGGCAGGCGCACTGCAAAAAATCCAGCTTGTTATAATTCCTCCATGAAATAATGTCTTTTTCACGAATATAATACATCGGTCGTATAAGTTCCATGCCCTCAAAGTTGGTGCTTTTTATTCGGGGCATCATGGTCTGGACCTGAGCGCCGTAAAGCATGCCCATGAGTATAGTTTCTATAACATCGTCAAAGTGATGTCCGAGAGCGATCTTGTTGCAGCCAAGCTCCTGCGCCTGTTTATACAGGTGTCCGCGCCTCATTCTTGCGCAAAGATAGCACGGATTCTTTTCTATATTGACCACCGAGCCGAAAATGTCGGTGTCGAATATCTTTATGGGTATCTCTAAAATTTCCGCATTATGTATTATTTTTTGCCGGTTTTTCGGAGCGTATCCCGGATCCATAACTATAAATTCCATGTCAAAGGGGTAGTCTCCATGACGTGAAAGCTCCTGCATAAGCTTTGCAAGCAGCATGGAATCCTTTCCTCCTGATATACATACAGCGATCCTGTCGCCGCGGCTTATAAGACGGTAATCCTTTACCGCTCCTATAAACCTGTGGAACAGGGTCTTTTTGTATTTTGTGATAATGCTGTGCTCTGCGGCGTTGAATTTTTCCATTAGTCTCACCACGTTTCAGAATATTGATGTGCCCGATAATTTTTGAGTTATGAGAAAGAGAGCGCAAGCAAATTATAGCATTATCATAATGGTATGTCAATCGTGGTCAAAACGACATGAAAAATGTAAGATACCGCCGCAGGGAATAAAAACACCGGCGCTCAAATATTATATGGTAACAGACGATAACGAAACCAACGGAGACTGAAAGGAATGATCTGAATGCAGGAAACTACGGACAGCTTTGATTCCGCCGCCGAAATACTCTGTGACGAGCTGCAGAACGTTGTAAGAGCGGTACCGGAAAGCAAACGAGCCACAATACAGGAGATAAGGCTGCGTCTTAACCGGCCGCTGACTTTGACAGACGGCAGCACCGCGCTTTTTCCCGATACATCCGGCAGAATAATGTATTCGCCGGGAGAAAGATCGGCTATGGTGACCCAGCGACATATTTACGACACGTTCAGGCGGCTGTGCGGATATTCGGTGTACAGCGTTGAAAACGAAATACGCAGCGGATTTATAACTGCGAGAGGCGGTCACAGGGTCGGTCTGTGCGGTACAGCGGTGTGCGCCGATGGGAAGATCACCGCAGTGAGCGATATCGCTTCTTTGAATATCAGGATATCACGCCAGATAATAGGCGCTGCGAAAGAGCTTCTCTCTGCGCTGTACCCGCTAAAGGGCGGAGTGCTTATAGCCGGCGCACCAGCCAGCGGCAAAACCACTATTCTGAGGGATATTGCCAGATGCCTGTCATCGGGAGAGAGCTGCCGCATAATGCGCACCGTTGTAATAGATGAACGAGGTGAGATAGCCGGCACCTGTCACGGCATACCGTCAAATGACCTTGGGCTGTGCGATATCCTTAACGGCTACCCGAAGGGGGAGGGGATAGTGCAGGCGGTCCGGGCGCTGTCGCCGCAGGTGATAGTCTGTGATGAAATAGGCGACGCCGATGATCTGCAAAATGTTTCAAGAGGCTTCAATGCAGGCGCTTTTATGATAGCGTCGGTACACGCTTCGTCTTATGAGGAACTTTGCCGAAGGAGCTTTGCGCCGTTTCTGAAAACCTGCGGCGCCTTCAGGACAGTGGTGATACTTGATTCCTCCGATCATCCATGCAGGATAAAGCAGATCATCGACCTCGAAAAGGAGCCTGAAGCGGCATGACAAGCGAGATAATGCGCCTCACAGGCGGCTTGCTGATAGTGCTGTGCGGGGCGCTTGCGGGCATTCTCAAGTGCAGGAGCTTCAGACAGAGAACAGAATTGATGGGGGAGTATCTGCGTTTTCTCACACAGGTAAAAGCGGTGATCGGGTACACCGCAGAAAGCGCGGGATCAATATTATCAGGCATGAGGGGAATGGAACTGCTCGCTCCGGTGCTTGAAGGAACGCTGGAACTGATGAAAAGCGGCAGTTCATTTGAAAACGCTTGGTGCAGCGCGGTAAAGAGCAGCGTTTTGAACCGTGACGACAGGCAGCTGATGTATTCGTTCGGTCATGCCTTCGGTACCGATAACGTACAGGGAGAGCTTTCAAAGCTTGCTTTGCATATGCAAAACGCAGAAACTCACTATTCCGGACTGAGAGCCGAGCTGAAAACGAAGTCACGGGTATACCGTACTGTGGGCGTATTCTGCGGGGTAATGGCTGCGGCAGTGCTGCTGTGAACCGGAATTTTTACGCATGAAAAGCTTTTTCGATAACATAACGGTGAGAAAAATGAATATTGATTTTATTTTCAAGATCGCAGCCATCGGCATAATCGTCGCTGTGCTGAGTCTGGTGCTTTCTCGTTCGGGTCGTGAGGAACAGGCAATGATGACTACTCTTGCGGGGCTTATCGTAGTGCTGCTTATGCTCGTGCGGCAAATTTCCGAGCTTTTTACCACTATCGAGACCCTGTTCGGCTTTTGACGGAGCTTATTTTAACAGCAGGTCTGGCGGCAGCGGCGGCGTTTGCTTCTCTTGCTCTGAAAAAGTATGCGCCGGAAATATCCGCTGTGCTTTCAGTTGCCGCAGGCGCAGTGATACTTATTTCGGCGCTGCACCGTGTGTCGCCAATAGTTTCGCAGATAACCCAGCTCTCCGACAAAGCAGGTCTGAGCAGCGCTTATGGGCGGGTGCTGATAAAAACCATAGGGGTCTGCTTTTTGTGCCGGTTTACATCGGATACCTGCCGTGATTCCGGTCAGACAGCGCTTGCTTCAAAGGTGGAGCTTGCCGGAAAAATATCTGTTCTGTTGATCGCTCTGCCGCTTTTTTCGGATATTCTGAATATTGCCGCAGGACTTCTCAACGGAACTACGACTTAAACAAAACTGGAAGTGATAAGCATAAAACGATTAATAGCCGTTTTTGCGGCGCTGGCGGCGGCGCTTATGCTCTCGCTGAACGTAAGCGCCAAAAGCGAAAACAAACTTATAGACATACAGTCAGAAAAAGCGGGAGCCGGCAGCTTGTATTTGTCGCTGCCGGAGGAAACAAAAAAGGCTCTGTCTGCAATGGGGATAACCTCGGCAAATGCGGAAAGCCTTGCGTCTCTTCAGGCAGGCAATGTGCTGTCGGGTATTTTTGATATGCTGAACGAGGCGGGAAAAACACCTCTATGCGGAGTTGGTATCTGCTTCGGAATAATACTGCTGTGCTCCATGACCGAGGGCTTTCGTGCGGGTACGGGTGAGAGCAAGCTCGGCGCAGTGCAGAACACCGTTGCCGCTGTGTGCATATCTGCGGCGGTAATAGTACCTCTGGGTACGACTATTCACAAAACGTCAGAGGTGCTGACCGGCGCATCAGGTTTTATGCTGCTGTATGCGCCTATCATGGCAGGACTTCTGGCAGGCGCCGGAAAAGAAACAACGGCTTCGGGCTATTATGCGTCAATGCTTACTGCGGGAAACGCCGTATCGCTCGTATCTTCAAGACTGGTGATACCGCTTATGAACGTGTTTCTGTCGCTGTCGGTAAGCTCCGCGATATCTCCGAAAATGAAGCTGGGCTCTCTCTGTGAATCTGTATACAAAACGGCAAAATGGCTGCTTACCTTTGTGATGTCGGTTTTTCTTGCGGTCATGTCTGTTAATTCGATAGTGACGTCATCTATGGATAAGGTCAGCAGCCGGGCGTTAAAATTCACTGTAAGCTCATTTGCGCCGGTAGTTGGCAGTGCGCTGAGCGAAGCCTTCACCGCATTCAGCGGGAGTCTTGAACTGCTGCGTTCGGGCGCAGGCGTGTTTGTGATAATAGCTTCATCGGTCATTGTACTGCCGGTGCTGCTGGAATGTATTATATGGCAGCTTTCGCTTTTTGCGCTGTCGTCTGTCGCAGATATTGCGGGTCTTGACATGATAAGCGGCGCCTTCCGTTCGGTCTCGAAAGCCGCCGCCATGCTTACGGCGCTGGTTTTGTCGGTCCTTACGGTGTTTATAATATCTACCGCAATAATACTTCTCGCCGGCAGACCATAAAGCAAGTCCGGTCATTTGAGGACTGAGGGAGTGAACGATCATGGACAGTATAAGCCTTTGGGCGTTGGGGGTGTGCTGCTGCGCCGTTATGACCGGAATAGCCGAGCTGCTCATCTCCGATACGGGAATGGAAAAGATAGTGCGCTTTGTGCTGGGCGGAGTGATGCTGTGCGCAGTGCTGCTGCCGCTTAAAGATCTGGTGCCGGAGCTGATACCGCAGAAACCGGCTTTTGATATCAGTGCAGGCGAGGCTGCCGGCTTGGAAATGGAGGAGCTTGAAAAGGATTTTCTTGCCGGAGAGCTGAAGGAGCTTGTTGTGGATACTCTGAAAAAAAGCGGCATAACTCCTAAGGGCGTGAAGATAAATATGGATATTGATGATGACAGACGCATAAACATAATAACAGCAGAGGTGATGCTGAGCCGTACAGACGCAAAAAGCTCCGGAGATGTGAGCCGGCTGCTGCGTGACAGTCTGGGCATGGAGTGCAGGACGGTGATTTGCTGAATGTGAGGTCGCTATGGCAGATAGGGAAGATATAAGAGCAGACGAGGATACCGAAAGACGCATCAGGCTGCCGGTCAAACGTGATACTCTGGTGAAAATAGTGGTGATCATCGGGATATTGGGGGTGGGGCTGATATTCTTTTCCTCAATGGTAAAGAGCCGTAATGAGGGGGCTGAAATCAGCATTTCCGGAAACGACCTGATGCAGAGCATTGAAGAGTACCGTATTGATCTTACACAGGAGCTTGGAAATATGGTCGCAAGCATTGACGGAGCAGGCCGCACAAAGCTTATGGTCACTATTGACGGCACTGTAAAGAACATCTATGCGGCTGACGAGGATATCTCCGGCAGGCAGAGCCGCAAAAGCGACGATACGGACGATCAGAACAGCGAAAAGCGCACCTGCATAGTGATAAGGCGCAGAGACGGCTCGGAGGAGGCTCTTACGGTGGGTCAGACGATGCCGAAGGTGCGGGGCGTTCTGGTGGTATGCGAGGGCGGCGGCGATGCCAGAGTCAGCGCAGAGATAAAGTCGGCGATAGCCGCAGCCCTGAATATCCCGGAGTCGCATATCTGCGTTTCAAGGATGGGGTCAGGGTGAAGAATTTTAAGGAGGAAAACACATGACATTTGGAAAAAGACAGCTTCTGGTAGGGGCACTTGTGGTAGCGCTGGGCGCAGCGGTATATTTAAACTGGCAGTTTTCGGGCGTGAAGCCTACGGAGGTAACAGACACTCCGGAAACAAGCGCTTCAAAGCAGCTTGGTCAGACTATCTATGTAAACACCGAAGTGTCGGGAGAAACGAGCGGCACTAAGGATAAAGATGCCGACAGCAAGAAATCCGCAAATGACGCCAAAAGCAAGGAAGCCATAGAGACAGCCGCACTTAACGCCGACACGGACACTAACGATTATTTTTCATCAGAAAGAAAAAAGCGTACTTTATCACATGATGAAGCGATAAAGTCGCTGCAGGACATAGCATGCTCGGATGAAAACAGCAGTGCTGCCCGTAAGGAGGCAGCTCAGGCGCTTGAAAAGCTTTCGGCGGCGATAAAAGCAGAGAGCGGCATTGAAGCGGAGGTACGCACCAAGGGATTCAAGGACTGCATTGCCTTGATAAACAACGACACCTGCACAGTTATAGTTCCATCGTCAGGGCTGAACGATGCAACGGCAATAACGATCAAAGACATAGTAAACCGGCAGTCGGGCATAGGTTTTGACAGGATAACGGTAACGCCATACAATGGATAGTACCAACCAAAATCCAAACAGTAAAGTTTCGCTCAAGCCTTTTCAAAGGCTTGCAGGATCCAAGGGTAGCGCACTTGGTCGCGCTCCGCAGAGCGCGAAATCCCTAAGCTACAAGCGCTCCGCAGGGGTGAATCAAAAAACAGTCCGGTGGACTGTTTTT